>NZ_AKJB01000065.1:0-63364 GCF_000282555.1 Pseudomonas sp. GM102
CCTTCGGCAGCTCCTACGGGTGCCCACGATCTCCTGTAGGCGCTGGCGAAGCCTGCGATCTTTTGATCTTTTTCTGCTTCAAAACCGGGCATCGCGCCTTGAACCGGTGCACACAAACACCCTCCTCCCGTGCTGAGAGCCCATAAATTCCGCATTTGTGCGACTTGGCACAACCACTGCATTACCTTTCCCAACATACATAAAGCCCAACCTTCAACGTAGAAGGCTGCGCTGCCCGAGAGAACGGGACAAGGACAAAGGCGTCCTCGCTAGTTAACTAGCGGGACGCCTTTTTTTGTTTGCGCAAAATTTTGTCGAGCAAGGCCTGAATGCCCTGATGAGGCAGGCCCGAGCTCCCCGGAGAACCTGATGAAAAAATTAAAACTAGTGATGATCGGCAACGGCATGGCCGGGGTTCGTACCCTGGAAGAACTGCTCAAGCTGAGTAATGAGCTGTACGACATCACGGTCTTCGGCGCCGAACCCCATACCAACTACAACCGCATCCTGCTGTCGCCCGTACTGGCCGGCGAGCAGACGTTCGAAGAAATCGTGCTCAACGATCTGGACTGGTACCTGGAAAACAACATCAAGCTGCTGCTCAACCGTAAAGTGGTGGAGATCGATCGGGTCAAACGTCGGGTCATCGCCGAAGACGGCACCGAGGCCGAATACGACCGCCTGCTGATTGCCACCGGTTCGACCCCGTTCATCCTGCCAATCCCCGGTAATACCTTGCAGGGCGTGATCGGCTACCGCGATATTGCCGACACCCAGGCGATGATCGACACCGCCAAGACCCACAAGCACGCCGTGGTCATCGGCGGCGGCCTGCTGGGCCTTGAAGCCGCCAATGGCCTGATGCTGCGCGGTATGCACGTCACCGTGGTGCACATCGGCGAATGGCTGCTGGAACGGCAACTGGACAAAACCAGTGGCCAACTCCTGCAGACCGCCCTGGAAGCCCGCGGCCTGCATTTCCGCCTGTGCGAACAGACCCAGGCCCTGCACGATGCCGGCAATGGCCGGGTTGGCTCGGTTGAGTTCAAGAACGGCGACATCATCCCTGCCGACCTGGTGGTGATGGCCGCCGGTATTCGTCCCAACACCGAGCTCGCGGAAAAATCCGGCATCCCTTGTAGCCGCGGGATTCTGGTTAACGACACCCTGCAAACCTACGACCCTCGGGTCTACGCCATCGGCGAATGCGCCAGCCACCGTGGCATCGCCTACGGCCTGGTCGCGCCACTGTTCGAACAGGCCAAGGTGTGCGCCAACCACCTCGCCCAACTGGGTTTCGCCACCTACAAGGGCTCGGTGACGTCAACCAAATTGAAAGTCACCGGCATCGACTTGTTTTCCGCCGGCGACTTCATGGGCGGCGAAGGCACCGAGACCATCACCCTCTCCGACCCGATCGGCGGGGTCTACAAGAAACTGGTGATCAAGGATGACGTGCTGGTCGGCGCCTGTCTGTACGGCGATACGGCAGATGGCGGTTGGTATTTCCGGCAGATTCGTGAGAACCATGCCATCGGCGAGATCCGCGATCACCTGATGTTCGGCGAAAACGCTCTTGGCGATGTAGGACATCAAGGCCAGGACAAGGCCATGAGCATGGCCGACACCGCCGAAGTCTGCGGCTGCAATGGCGTGTGCAAAGGCACCATCGTCAAGGCCATCCAGGAACATGGCCTGTTCAGCGTTGATGACGTGAAAAAACACACCAAGGCCGCCAGTTCTTGCGGCTCCTGCGCCGGCCTCGTCGAGCAGATCCTGATCAACACCGTGGGCGGTGCGGCGGACGTCAAACCGAAAAGCGAAAAAGCCATCTGCGGTTGCAGCGACCTCAACCACGGGCAAATCCGCCAAGCCATCCGCGACCAGCATCTGCTGACCATCGCCGGCACCATGAGCTACCTGAACTGGCGCACCCCGAACGGTTGCGCCACGTGCCGTCCGGCGCTCAACTACTACCTGATTTCCACTTGGCCGGGCGAAGCCAAGGACGATCCACAATCGCGCCTGATCAACGAACGCGCCCACGCCAACATTCAGAAAGACGGCACTTACTCTGTAGTCCCGCGGATGTGGGGCGGTGTGACCAATCCTTCAGAGCTGCGGCGCATTGCCGACGTGGCCGACAAGTACAACGTGCCGATGGTCAAGGTCACCGGCGGCCAGCGCATCGACTTGCTGGGGATCAAAAAGCAGGACCTGCCGGGCGTCTGGAAAGACCTGGACATGCCGTCCGGCCACGCCTACGGCAAATCCATCCGTACCGTGAAGACCTGCGTCGGCAGCGAGTTCTGCCGCTTCGGCACCCAGAACTCCACGCAACTGGGCATCGAGCTTGAGCACGACCTGTTTAACATGTGGTCGCCGCACAAAGTGAAACTGGCCGTCTCCGGTTGCCCACGCAACTGCTCGGAAGCGGGCATCAAGGATGTGGGAATTATCGGCGTGGATTCGGGCTGGGAGATGTACATCGGCGGCAACGGCGGGATCAAAACCGAAGTCGCGGAGTTCTTCGTCAAACTGAAAACCGCCGAAGAAGTACGTGAATACAACGGCGCGTTCCTGCAGCTGTACCGCGAAGAAGCCTTTTACCTCGAGCGCACCGTGCACTACCTGCAACGGGTTGGCATGGAACACATCAAGAAAGCCGTGCTGGAAGACCCGCAGCGGCGCAAGGCATTGAATGATCGCCTGCAATTTTCCCTGTCGTTCGAGCAGGACCCCTGGAAGGAACGCCTCGAACAGCCGCTGCTGAAAAAAGAATTCGAGGTCATTCCCGTGAAGAACCTGGAGGTGCAGGCATGAACTGGCTGGATATCTGCGCACTGGAAGAGATCAACACCCTTGGCTCGCGGATCATCGCTGGCCCGAAAGGCGACATCGCGATTTTTCGTACGAGCGACGATGAGGTTTTCGCCCTCGACGATCGCTGCCCGCACAAGGGCGGGCCGTTGTCCCAGGGTTTGATCTACGGCAAACGAGTGGCCTGCCCGCTGCACAACTGGCAGATCGATCTGGAGACCGGTGAAGCCCAGGCCCCGGATATCGGCTGCGCCCACCATCATTCGGCACGGGTCGAGAATGGCCGGGTGCTGCTGGCCCTGCGGGAAGCAAGCTGATGGACCGTCAAATCACTGCCTCCACCTGCTGCTACTGCGGGGTCGGCTGCGGCGTGCTGATCGAACACGATGGCGAGCGCATCCTCGGCGTCAGCGGCGATCCGGCGCACCCGGCCAACTTCGGCAAATTGTGCAGTAAAGGTTCGACCCTGCACCTGACCGGCGACTTGGCGGCACGGGCGTTGTACCCGGAACTGCGCCTGGGCAAAGGCCTGGCCCGCAGCCGCACCGACTGGGACACTGCCCTCGATCACGCCGCCAACGTCTTCGCCGAAACCATCGCCGAGCATGGCCCGGACAGCGTTGCGTTCTATATCTCCGGGCAGCTGCTGACCGAGGACTACTACGCCTTCAACAAGCTGGCGCGAGCGCTGGTGGGCACCAACAACATCGACAGCAATTCACGACTGTGCATGTCTTCAGCCGTGGTCGGCTACAAGCGCAGCCTCGGCGCCGACGCCCCGCCTTGCAACTACGAAGACCTGGAACTGAGCGACTGCGTGATGATCGTCGGCAGCAACATGGCCTACGCCCACCCGGTCCTGTTTCGTCGCCTGGAAGAAGCAAAATCCCGCCGCCCACAGATGAAAGTCATCGTCATCGACCCACGGCGCACCGACACCTGCGATTTGGCTGACATGCACTTGGCGATTCTGCCTGGCACCGATGTCGCCTTGTTCCATGGGGTTTTGCACCTGTTGATGTGGGAAGACTGGGTCGACCGCGACTTCATCAAGGCCCACACCGAAGGCCTGCCCGAACTGAAAAACCTGGTGCGCGATTACACCCCGACAATGGTGTCGCAACTCTGCGGCATCAGCGTCGAGCAACTGCAGCAATGCGCGCAATGGGTCGGCACTTCACCGAGCTTTCTGTCGCTGTGGTGCATGGGGCTGAATCAGTCCACTGCCGGCAGCGCGAAGAACAGCGCGTTGATCAACCTGCACCTGGCCACCGGACAAATCGGCCGGCCCGGTGCAGGACCTTTCTCGCTGACGGGTCAGCCGAATGCCATGGGCGGCCGGGAAACCGGCAGTTTGTCGAACCTGCTGCCAGGCCATCGCGAAGCGGCCAATGCCGAACACCGCGCGCAAGTGGCTGACTACTGGGGCGTTGATCAACTGCCCGCGAACACCGGCCTAACGGCCATCGAGTTGTTCGAGCAGATGCGCAGCGGCAAGATCAAAGCCCTGTGGATCGCCTGCACTAACCCTGCACAGTCGCTGCCGGACCAGACCGCTGTGCGCGAGGCACTGCAAGCCTGTCCGTTCGTGGTGTTGCAGGAAGCCTTTCGCACCACCGAAACCGCCGCGTTCGCCGACTTGCTGCTGCCCGCCGCCAGCTGGGGTGAAAAGGACGGCACGGTCACCAACTCCGAACGGCGCGTTTCCCACGTCCGTCAGGCCATCGGCGCACCCGGTGAAGCACGGCCCGACTGGTCGATCACCGTGGATTTCGCACAGCGCCTGGAAAAACATCTGCGCCCTGGAGCCACCAGCCTGTTTGCCTTTGAAACCCCGGCGCAGGTCTTCGACGAATACAAACACCTGACTCGCGGCCGCGACCTCGACCTCTCCGGCATCAGCCATGCGCTGATCGACCAGCTCGGCCCGCAGCAATGGCCCTTCCCCGCCGGGGCCCGCGAAGGCACGGCGCGGCTGTATCTCGACGGAGTTTTCCCGACCGCCAGCGGGCGTGCACAGTTCATCACCGACCCGTATCGCGCCGCCAAGGAACAACGCGATGCGCGCTTCCCCCTGACCCTGATCACCGGCCGCCTGCGCGATCAATGGCACGGCATGAGCCGCACCGGCACCGCCGCGCAGCTATTCGGCCATGTCTGTGAAGCCGTGTTGAGCCTGCACCCGGATGAACTGCGTCGGCATCGCCTGCAACCTGGCGATCTGATCAATCTGAAAAGTCGCCGGGGCTCGGTGATCGTGCCGGTCAGCAGCGATGACAGCGTACGGCCGGGCCAGGCGTTCCTGCCGATGCATTGGGGCGACCGCTTTCTCAAGGGCGGCGTGAATACCCTCACCCTTCCCGCCTTCGACCCCTTGTCGAAACAACCGGAACTCAAACACAGCGGTGTGCGACTCGAGCCTGTGCAATTGCCTTGGCAGCTTTTCGCCCTGATAGAGGGCGATGTTCAACAACACTTGGAGACGCTGCGACCGCTCTGCGAGGCGTTTTCCTACGCTAGCCTCAGCCTGACCGGCCGTGAGCGTCCTGCGCTGCTGATACGTGCCGCCAGCGCCGCCGCCCCGGAGCCGCAGTTGTTGCGTGATATCGATCAATGCCTGGGGCTCAACGAAGGCCCAGTATTGGCCTACGACGATCCTCGGCGTTCGATCGGCAAGCGGGTACGGATCGAGAACGGTCGGATCACCGCGATTCGCCTGGCCGGTGAAACGCTGGCCCAACACTGGCTGCAAAGTCTGTGGCTCGAAGGTCGCGCCGACGAACAGCTACGCCGTTGGCTGCTGGCACCCTTGAGCGCGCCACCGGGCAGCACTGGCGGTCCGGCATCGGGCACCAAAACCCTGTGCAACTGCATGAACGTCAGCCAGAACGCGGTGTGTGCCGGCATTGGTCGTGGCCTGGATTTGCAGGGTTTGAAACAAGAACTGGGTTGTGGCACGCAATGCGGCTCCTGCGTCCCGGAAATCAAGCGTTTGCTGGCCGCCACCGCGCAGCCAGTCGCCGTCATCTCGTGAGGAAAACACTATGAGCGCAAAAGTCTGGCTGGTGGGTGCGGGTCCTGGCGACCCTGAATTGCTGACCCTCAAGGCGGTTCGAGCGTTGCGCGAAGCGGACGTGGTGCTGATCGACGATCTGGTCAATGAGGCGGTGCTGGAGCATTGTCCAAACGCGCGAATCATTCCTGTGGGTAAACGCGGTGGCTGTCGCTCCACGCCTCAAGCCTTCATTCATCGCCTGATGTTGCGTTATACCCGCCACGGCAAATGCGTGGTGCGGCTCAAGGGCGGTGATCCGTGCATCTTCGGGCGCGGCGGTGAAGAAGCGCAGTGGCTGCGTGAGCGTGGCGTAGAGGTTGAACTGGTCAATGGCATCACCGCTGGCCTTGCCGGCGCGACCCAATGCGATATTCCGCTGACGCTAAGGGGCGTCGCGCGTGGCGTGACATTGGTCACGGCGCACACTCAGGATGACAGCAGCCTGAACTGGCAGGCCCTGGCTCAAGGGGGCACCACGCTGGTGATCTACATGGGCGTGGCGAAGCTCAGTGAAATTCGTGAGCAACTGCTGGCCGGCGGAATGGCTGCCGATACGCCTGTGGCGATGATCGAAAATGCTTCCCTGCCGCACCAGCGGGAATGTCGGAGCGACTTGGCAGCCATGGAAGACGATGCCAGTGACTTCCAGCTCAAAAGCCCGGCGATTCTGGTGATCGGCGCGGTGGCGGCCTGCGACGAGATCAAAAGATTGCAGCCTGCGGCAGCTCCTGCATTGGCTCGGTGTTTATCCTTGTAAGGATCAAAAGATTGCAGCCTGCAGCAGCTCCTACATGGATTTGGCATTTATCCCTGTAGGAGCTGCCGCAGGCTTCGATCTTTTCGGAACACCGCCAAAACCTCGCTGAAACCCAAATCGCAGACAAAGAAAAGCCCGGCCTAAGCCGGGCTTTTCCAGAGCTGCGAGCTAATTACTTAGCGCTAGCTTCAACCTGCGCTTCTACGCGACGGTTTACAGCGCGACCAGCGTCAGTTTTGTTGTCAGCAACTGGGCGGGATTCGCCGTAGCCAACAGACTGAACGCGGGACGATTCAACACCGTACTGGTTGGTCAGAACTTGCTTAACGGCGTTTGCACGACGCTCGGACAGTTTCTGGTTGTAAGCGTCAGGACCGACGGAGTCAGTGTGACCTTCAACAGTAGTAGTGGTGGATGGGTACTGCTTCATGAAGTCAGCCAGGTTTTTGATGTCGCCGTAGCTGTTAGGCTTGACTACCGACTTGTCGAAGTCGAACTTCACGTCCAGCTCAACACGAACAACTTCAGCAACTGCTGGGCAGCCATCAGCGTCAACAGTTACGTTGGCTGGGGTGTCCGGGCACTTGTCAACGTTGTCGCAAACGCCATCGTTGTCGCTGTCAGCGCAAACTTCAGCTGGTGCTGGAACTGGAGCAGCAGCAGGCTTGGAGCCGCCACCGAAGTTCACACCGATACCGACGCTAGGAGCCCACTCGGTGTCGCCCTGGTCGATGTTGTATTGAGCTTCAACGCCAGCACGGGCGTAGAAGTTGTCGGTGAAGTACAGCTTGGCACCGCCACCAACGTTGGCGAAGGTGGAACCGTTACGACCGCTTTTGCCGTTCTGACCAATGCTTTGGTCGGAGAAGCCAGCCGATACGTACGGACGCAGCATGTCGCCCGGGTTGTTGAAGTGGTACAGAGCATCCAGAGCGGTGTTGGAGCCCTTGATGTTACGGCCATCTTCAGCACGTGCGTTGTGCACTTCGTCGTAGGCCAGACGCAGTTCAACGTCGTCGGTCAGGAAGTAACCGATCGAACCGCCGAACAGGTTGCCGTTGTTCTTGAAGTCACGAGCGCTATCGAACATTTCTTTCTTAGCGAAGCCTTCGATTTCAACTGCGCCTTGGCCTTGTGCCAGAGCGCCGAACGAAGTGGCAGCAATAAGAGAACCAATGGCCAAGCCCAAGGTGTTTTTCAGTTTCATCCGTTAAATCCCCATCTGGTGATTGTGAAGCAGTCCCGCAAACCGGGGGACAACTCGGCGGCAAGTCTATCAGAACTTGCCTACACGTAAGAGATATTTGCGCCGAACTAAGTTTCAGCAACGCCTGCAAATTTCTCACGCAATTTGTCTAGAGCGCGTTTGTAACGCATTTTTGTTGCACTCAAACCCATGTGCATTATGTCTGCGATCTCCTGAAATTCCAGCTCTGCGACAAATCGTAGCACCAGAATTTCACGGTCGATCGGGTTCACATACACCAGCCAGCGATCAAGTCCGCCCTTCTCCTCGGGTTTCGGCGTCTTTTCTTCAGACGCTTCCTCAAGGGGGTCCAGACTCAAAGCGTCCATCAAGCGACGCTTTCGCCGTTCTTTCCGATACTGCGTGATGCACTCGTTGTACGTGATGCTATATAGCCACGTCTTGAACTTCGATTTGCCCTCGAAGTTCTTCAGGCCGTATAGCACCTTCAACATCACTTCCTGACAGACATCATCTGCGTCACGATCGTTCCCGAGATACCGTGCACAAACGTTAAATAATGTTCGCTGGTAACGCCGCATCAGTTCTTCGTAAGCGCGCGTTACGTGAAACAGCTCGGTATGCGAGCGCGCGACCAACTCCTCATCAGAGAGCTCGCGGGGGTCGTAGCGCGTGGAGAGCGATTGAGCTTTATTCAAAACAAGTCTGGCCGACAGTCAGGTCAATGTCCGCCGCAGCCCTTCAGGGCATTTTGCGGCGGCATACATTAGCAGGATTTGCCGGGTTAGCGGCTACTCACATGCTGCTCCAAGAGAATCCGATTCGAGAGAGAGACTAGCTCACCCTCGTCGGTCAGCACGGTGGTCTTAACCGTGCCGATCTCTTCGATCTGACCTTCGACCTCGCCAACACGCACTTGTTGCCCAACCTGATACAACTCACGCACATAGATTCCCGCAAGAATCTGACCGGCAATTTCCCGGCTTCCCAAGCCCATGGCCAGCGCAACCGCCAGACCAACGGTAATCAAGACGATCACGATCACATGGTTGAGCAGGTCAGTCTTGACCTCCAACTGGCTGATCGCAACCGAAATACTGATGATGATCACCAGGCCTTGGGCAATTCGCCCCAGGCCCGCGGCGTAATCAAGCCCTACGCCTTCTGCCGCGCCACGCACCAGCCCATTGGCCAGTTGCGCCAGCAAGACACCCACCAGCAGCACCAGCGCAGCGCCGAATACTTTCGGCAAATACAGCGCCAACATGTCCAGCGTAGCCGAAACTCGTTCAAGTCCAAGGGATTCTGCGGCTGAAACCAGAAAAATCAGCAGAACGAACCAATAGACGATCTTGCCGATCAACGTCGAGATAGGCACCTGAAGGCCGGCGCGGGACAGCAATTTGGTCAGCCCGGTACCGCCCATCAGGCGATCGAGGCCCAGTTTGGCAAGCAATTTGGAGAGCAACGTGTCCAGCAGTTTGGCCACGACAAAACCCAGCAACAGCACAACCAGTGCGCCAAACAGGTTCGGAATGAAGTTTGCAACCTTGGTCCATAACGCAGTCATTGCAGTGACGAGGCTCTGAGTCCAGAGATCAAGTTCCATATTCAATCAGCCTTATCAGCAGTGCGAGCGGTAGGTTTACGAAGACGGGAAACCGGCGAGATATGGGCCGATCCGTTATTCAGGGCGATCATCAGCGCGGGCAACCAGCGGCCCAGCAGGCTGAACAGATCGCCGGCACCGACTTGGCGGTTGGCGGTTTTCAGCACGCGGCCCAGGCAGGCATCGTCGTCACGGCTGGACGGCGAAGCTTTGAGCATGTCACGCAAAGACTGTTCAAACGGATCGTGCATACGCACCTCTCGTGATATCTGTGAAAGACGCGGTCAAATTTGGTCGGGTCACATGACTCATCATCAGAACCAGCGCAAACGTCGGAATAGCCACCACTGCCCCAGCGCTACCGAGCCTGCCAGCAAGCAGGCGATCAGGAAGCCATAAGGGCTCGTGGAGAACGGAATGCCGCCGACGTTGATACCCAAAAGACCGGTCAGAAAACTCATCGGCAAAAAAATTCCGGTGATGATCCCGAAGCGGTACATCGTACGGTTCATCCGCACGCTCAGACGCCGGTCTTCGGCCTCCAGGACCAGCCCCACGCGTTCCCGGGTCAATTCCAGTTCCTCGAGATAACGGGTCAGGCTGTTGTTCAATTCGTTCCAGTAATCGCCATCGTCTTCAACGAACCACGGTAGTTTTATCCGCGTCAGCTGACCGAAAATATCCCGTTGCGGAGCCAGAAAACGTTTCAGTGCGGCCGCCCTGCGACGGATCTGCAAAACGGCCCCATGCTCCGGTGTATACCGTTCGTCGGTATCCAGCTTTTCTTCTTCCTCATCGACGATTTCCGAGAGGCAGCTGACCAGATCCTGCACTTTGTTAGTGAGGTACTGCGCCATATAAAGAATGAGTTCGGAGGCGGTTCTCGGCCCTTCCCCTTCAGCCAGTTGCGCCAGCAACTCATCGGTGGCGCGCAACGGTCGCAGACGCAGGGAAATCACCCGCTGGCCCGAACCGAAGATCCGCACCGAGACCATGTCTTCCGGCTCGGCACCTGGATTGAGGTTGATCCCGCGCAAAAACAGCAACAGCTCGGCGTCCGGCAGCGGCAAAAGGCGCGGCCGGGTGTTCTCTTCCAGCAACAAGTCGCAACTAAATTCACTCAGACCGCTGTATTTACGCAGCCAGGTCTGGGTTTGCGGGTGACTACGATCCCAGTGCAACCACAGGCTTTCATGGGCCTGCAACTGCAAGTCATCGAGTTCAGTCCGGGCTATCGAACGCGCACCGCCTTTACCGTCCAGCACCAGGGCATGCACCAGCCCCCACTGCGCGTTTTCTTCCTCGAACATCCTCACCCCTTTAATGAAACGCGCTTTATTCAGGCATCTTCAGCGGGCTTGGCGAAATGATCACGCCGTTGTTATCCGCATAAACATAGTGACCCGGGTGGAAGGTCACACCCGCGAAGGTCACGGCAATATTGAGTTCACCCACACCGCGCCGGTCGGTTTTCATCGGGTGACTGGCCAGGGCCTGAACCCCCAGGTCGGTTTGCGCGATGACGTCGACGTCGCGAATGCAACCGTAGATCACCAGCCCTTCCCAACCGTTACTGGCGGCTTTCTCGGCCAGCAGGTCGCCCAACAGCGCCCGGCGCAGGGAACCGCCACCGTCGACCACCAGCACTTTACCGTTACCCTTGAGCGCGACTTGCTCCTTGACCAGCGAATTATCTTCGAAACATTTGATGGTCACGATTTCGCCGCCGAAAGAATCACGGCCCCCGAAATTGCTGAACATCGGTTCCAGCACCTGCACCAGCTCCGGGTAGGCATCGCACAGGTCAGGCGTGAGGTAATGGTTCATCGAGAAACTCCTGTAAAAAGGAAGACAATCGAGTAGGCAGCATACGCGGGCCAAGGCTGAACGGCCGCAAACGCGCCGATCGAGTCAATCACCAAAAGTGACCAGAACCGCTTAATGCGTCATATCTTAGCCGCAAGCCGTTCAGAGCGAAATGCCCTTGTTAGAGCATCAGCTTCAAACGGCTGCGGCCAAATCCGGCTTTCCACCCAGCAAAGGCGTCTGTTGATCTGCCAGCCAACGCGCCACCAATGGCCACACTTCAGTCTGCGCAGACTTGCTGACAAGCATTTCCACATGACCGAAATTATCGCCAAAGCCTTGCTCGCGGCCAAGGGTGATGAATTGCTTGTGCTCGGAGCCAACCTGATCGAACAGCTTGCGGCAGGCCCACGTCGGGTCCTGATGATCGCCCGCGGCGCTCACGGCCAGCACTGGCAACTGAACCGCGGCCAGACCCGCCCACCAGTCCTTGTCGGCATCGCCAAAACGGCCGAACAGCCCGTACCAGCGCATGCTTTCCAGGGCCAGGCCGATCGGCTCGTCCTCCGGGCCGCGCTTGAGCCGTGAGCCCGACAGTTGGGCAAACCGCTTGAGGATGAAGCGCCCGCTCCACTCCACCGGCGGAAACTTCAACGGCCAGTAGGTGCGGCTGACCTGCGTGCCAAAAAACGCCGCGGATGCGACGACAGGCTCGCCGATGTATTCCCCACCCAGCGCAGCCGCCAGCGTAATGCCGCCCAGCGAATGACCGATCCAGTGTGGGACCTGGCCGCTCTGTTCGCGCACGAACGCGCCAATGGCCGGCAAATCGTAACGCGCGTAGTCGGCGACGCGGTTTTTACGATAGTCCTGATTGCGCTGAGACAGACCATGACCACGCATTTCCGGGATCCACACGTCGAAGCCCAGACGCGTCAGATAAGCCCCCAACCCCAGACCTTTGGGAGAAAACCAGAACCGTCGATTGGAAAAGCTGCCGTGCAACAGAATCACCGGCACGCCACGCACCGCCGGCTCATCGGCCAGACCGAGGCGCGTCACAGCCAGTTCGACGGTGCCGTCGGGGCTGTTACCGGGTTTCAAACGATAGACATCTTCGCTCAGATCACCGCGCCGTTCGGCGCTGATCAGGGCGACAGGAAATAGGTTGCTGCTGCTTTGCATAATGCTCTTGCACAAAAAAGGGCGGCATCCAGAGGAGCCCGCCCTACTTGAATATCTGAAAGAGCCGGCCAGTGTGCGAGCCTGCTCGCGAAGGACGTCAGAACAACGCGTTTATCCAGCAAGTACGCGTTATCGTTTACGACCATCGCGAGCAGGCTCGCTCCCACAGAGAGCGGCCCGTCCACACCATCAGGCCGGAGCCTGACCTTCAGCCAGGAAGAACCAGGTTTCCAGTACGGAATCAGGGTTCAGCGAAACGCTTTCGATGCCCTGCTCCATCAGCCACTTGGCCAGATCAGGGTGGTCCGAAGGGCCCTGACCGCAAATACCGATGTACTTGCCGGCTTTGTTGCAGGCCTGAATAGCATTGGCCAGCAGCTTCTTGACCGCTGGATTACGCTCGTCGAACAGGTGCGCGATGATCCCGGAGTCACGGTCCAGGCCCAGTGTCAGCTGGGTCAGGTCGTTGGAGCCGATAGAGAAGCCGTCGAAGAACTCGAGGAACTCTTCAGCCAGGATCGCGTTGGACGGCAGTTCGCACATCATAATCACGCGCAGACCGTTGTCGCCACGGGCCAGACCGTTTTCGGCCAGCAGATCGACCACCTGGCTCGCTTCGCCCAGGGTGCGAACGAACGGCACCATGATTTCGACGTTGGTCAGGCCCATCTCGTTGCGCACGCGCTTGAGGGCGCGGCATTCGAGCTCGAAGCAGTCGCGGAACGATTCGCTGATGTAACGCGAAGCGCCACGGAAGCCCAGCATCGGGTTCTCTTCTTCCGGCTCGTAGAGTTTGCCGCCGATCAGGTTCGCGTATTCGTTGGACTTGAAGTCCGACAGACGCACGATGACCTTTTTCGGCCAGAACGCTGCCGCCAGGGTACTGATACCCTCGACCAGTTTCTCGACATAGAAGCCGACCGGGTCGTTGTAACCGGCGATGCGCTTGTCGACGCTGTCCTTGATTTCCTGTGGCAGGCCGTCGTAGTTCAACAGCGCTTTGGGGTGCACGCCGATCATGCGGTTGATGATGAATTCCAGACGGGCCAGGCCCACACCGGCGTTCGGCAGTTGCGCGAAGTCGAAGGCGCGGTCCGGGTTGCCGACGTTCATCATGATCTTGAACGGCAGATCCGGCATGGCATCCACGGAGTTTTTCTTGATGTCGAAGCCCAGTTCGCCTTCGAAGATGTAACCGGTGTCGCCTTCAGCGCAAGAAACGGTCACGCCCTGGCCGTCTTTCAACAGCTGGGTGGCGTTGCCGCAACCGACCACGGCCGGAATACCCAGCTCACGGGCGATGATCGCCGCGTGGCAGGTACGACCGCCACGGTTGGTGACGATGGCGCTGGCGCGTTTCATCACCGGTTCCCAGTCCGGGTCGGTCATGTCGGAAACCAGAACATCGCCCGGCTGGACTTTGTCCATCTCGGACACGTCCTTGATGATCCGCACTTTGCCGGCGCCGATGCGCTGGCCAATGGCGCGACCTTCCACCAGCACGGTGCCGGTTTCTTTCAGCAGGTAACGTTCCATGACGTTGGCCTGGGTGCGGCTTTTCACGGTTTCCGGACGGGCCTGCACGATGTAGAGCTTGCCGTCGTCGCCGTCTTTGGCCCATTCGATGTCCATCGGGCACTTGTAGTGCTTCTCGATGATCATCGCTTGTTTGGCCAGCTCGCTGACTTCGGCGTCGCTCAGGCAGAAACGTGCACGATCGGCCTTGTCGACGTCGATGGTCTTGACCGATTTACCAGCCGTGGCCACTTCGCCGTAAATCATCTTGATGGCTTTGCTGCCCAGGTTGCGACGCAGGATGGCCGGACGACCGGCTTGCAGCGTGCCTTTGTGGACATAGAATTCATCCGGGTTCACCGCGCCTTGTACGACGGTTTCACCCAGGCCGTAAGCGCCGGTGATGAACACTACGTCACGGAAGCCCGATTCGGTATCGAGGGTGAACATCACGCCGGCGGTGCCGGTTTCGGAGCGGACCATGCGCTGCACGCCGGCCGACAGGGCCACCAGCTTGTGGTCGAAGCCCTGGTGGACGCGGTAGGAAATCGCACGATCGTTGAACAGGGAGGCGAACACCTCTTTGGCGGCGCGAATAACGTTTTCGACACCACGGATGTTCAGGAAGGTTTCCTGCTGACCGGCGAAAGAAGCGTCCGGCAAGTCTTCGGCGGTAGCGGAAGAGCGCACGGCCACGGCCATGTCAGGGTTGCCGGCCGACAGCGTGGCGAACGCGGTGCGGATCTCGGCGTTGAGCTTCTCGGGGAATTCGGCTTCCATGATCCATTGACGGATCTGGGCACCGGTTTTGGCCAGGGCGTTGACATCGTCGACATCCAGCGCGTCGAGGGCGGCGTGAATCTGATCGTTCAGACCGCTCAGCTCCAGGAAATCACGATATGCCTGAGCTGTCGTGGCAAAGCCACCGGGTACCGATACACCGGCACCTGCAAGGTTACTGATCATCTCGCCCAGGGATGCGTTCTTGCCCCCCACATGCTCTACATCATGGACGCCGAGCTTATCGAGGGAAACTACGTACTCTACCAAGGTGATCTCTCCACTAACTGTGTTGGAAAAGCTCAGAAGCCGGCGACTCGGGGGAGCATTTGCCGGCTGTATGGCCTGGACCTGGAAAATAAGTGAGAATGCTGGCCACTGGCGGCCGACAAATCGCGCCTACTATATCCAAGAATCGTTACTAGCTTAAGGCCCAAGGTGCAAATGAAACGATCTGCTTTCTTTATCTCCGATGGCACGGGCATTACGGCCGAAACCCTCGGTCAAAGCCTGTTGGCGCAGTTCGAAAACATTACCTTCAGCAAAATCACGCGGCCCTACATCGACAACGCGGATAAAGCGCGGGCCATGGTACAACAAATCAACAAAGCCGCCGAAAACGATGGTTTTCGTCCGATTATTTTCGACACCATTGTCAATCAGGACATTCGTGAGATCCTCGCGACCTCGAATGGTTTCATGATCGACATTTTCTCGACCTTCCTGGCCCCGCTGGAACAGGAACTGACCGAGCATTCTTCCTACACCGTCGGCAAATCCCACTCCATCGGCGGCAACTCCAATTACATGGAGCGCATCGAGGCGGTGAACTTCGCCCTCGACAAC
The DNA here is from genome assembly GCF_000282555.1 of Pseudomonas sp. GM102. Lineage (NCBI taxonomy): Bacteria > Pseudomonadati > Pseudomonadota > Gammaproteobacteria > Pseudomonadales > Pseudomonadaceae > Pseudomonas > Pseudomonas sp. GM102. Next base: position 15,581 of record NZ_AKJB01000065.1, read on the forward strand.
GACGACGGCGCCCGCACCCACTATTACGACAAAGCTGACCTGATACTAGTGGGTGTGTCGCGCTGTGGTAAAACCCCGACGTGTTTGTACATGGCCATGCAATTCGGCATCCGCGCGGCCAATTACCCGCTGACCGAAGACGACATGGAGCGCCTGCAACTGCCAACCGCCCTGCGCGCCCATCATCACAAGCTGTTCGGCCTGACCATCGACCCGGACCGCCTCACCGCGATTCGCAATGAGCGCAAGCCCAACAGCCGCTATTCGAGCTACGCGCAGTGCGAATTCGAAGTGCGCGAGGTGGAGAATCTGTTTCGCCGCGAGAACATTGCCCACATCAATTCCACGCATTTTTCGGTAGAAGAGATTTCGGCGAAGATTCTGGTGGAGAAAGGTGTGGAGCGGCGGTTCAAGTAGTTCTTTAGCGCCTGTCAGGCCGCCTTCGCGGGCGAGCCTCGCTCCTACGGCCGCGCGCAATATTCTGCACCGACGCATACCTGTAGGAGCGAGGCTTGCCCGCGAAGAACGATAACGCGGTCCTTTAAATCACAAACAAATCCACAAACCGGTTCACCGGAGTCGCCTCAAGTGCAGCCTGGTTCTTGCATAACGCAATAATCTCGGCACTGCGCTGAGCCGTGAAGCGTGTCGCCAGATTGGCCTTGAACTTGTCCTCCAACAACGGAATACCCTCGGCGCGGCGGCGGCGATGGCCGATCGGGTACTCCACCACCACGTTCTCGGTGCTGGAGCCGTCCTTGAAGAACACCTGCACCGCATTGGCGATAGAGCGTTTATCCGGCTCCAGGTATTCGCGGGTGAAGCGCGGGTCTTCGACGATGACCATTTTATCGCGCAGTACATCGATAATCGGATGCACCGCGTGGAAGTCGTCTTCGTATTGCTCGGCCACCAGATTACCGAACACCAGGGGGACGGCGGTCATGTACTGGATGCAGTGGTCGCGGTCCGCGGCGTTGGCCAGCGGGCCGACCTTGGAGATGATGCGGATCGCCGATTCGTGGGTGGTGATAACGATCCTGTCGATTTCGTGCAGGCGATTCCTGACCAAGGGGTGCAAGGTGACGGCGGCCTCGCAGGCAGTTTGCGCGTGAAACTCGGCGGGAAAGCTGATCTTGAACAGCACGTTTTCCATCACATAGCTGCCGAATGGCCGGGAAAAGCTGAAGGCACGTTTGTCTTCAGGCTTGAGCGCCAGGTCGTTGTTGGTGTGGCTGAACAACACGTCGTAGAAACCCCATTGTTTGGCGGTCAACACACCGGGAATACCCATCTCCCCGCGCATCGCAATGTCCGCCAGACGTACGCCACGACTGGACGCATCCCCTGCCGCCCAGGATTTACGCGACCCGGCATTGGGCGCATGCCGGTAAGTGCGCAGCGCCTGGCCGTCGGCAAAGGCATGGGACAACGCTGACAGCAGTTGCTCACGATTGGCGCCCATGAGCTTGGCGGTAACGGCGGTAGAGGCGACTTTCACCAGGATGACGTGATCGATCCCGACACGATTGAAGGAATTTTCCAGCGCAATCACGCCTTGAATCTCATGCGCCATGATCATCGCTTCCAACACCACGCGAATGGTCAGCGGTGCATCGCCATTGGCCAGGCGTTTTTGCGACAGGTGGTCAGCCACCGCGAGAATGGCGCCGAGATTATCGGACGGATGACCCCACTCAGCAGCGAGCCAGGTGTCGTTGTAATCGAGCCAGCGGACGATGCAACCGATGTCCCACGCGGCCTTGACCGGATCGAGACGGTAACTGGTCCCTGGCACGCGAGCACCGAAGGGAACGACCGTGCCTTCGACGATGGGGCCCAGGTGCTTGGTGCATTCGGGAAAACGCAGCGCCAGCAGACCGCAGCCGAGGGTGTCCATCAGGCAATTGCGGGCGGTATCCAGCGCTTCCGGAGATTCGATTTTGAAGTTGAGGACGTAGTCAGCGATGTCCTGCAGGACCGTGTCGTAGTCGGGGCGGTTGTTCAGGTCGACGTTGGCGCTCATGTTCGATTCACTCGGTCAGTGGTTCGCTGATGGGACCTCGGTTCAGGATCAATCTTAGTTGGTGACGCTATTCTTGTTATTGAAATGCAATTAACTGTGGGAGCGGGCTTGCTCGCGAAAGCGCACTGACAGTCGACATCGATGTTGAATGTTATGACGCCTTCGCGAGCAAGCCCCACATTGGTTCAGTGTCGGGTTAGAAAGAATCCCCCGGCACACGGACGTAACCTTCCATCAACACCCGCGCACTGCGGCTCATGATGGCTTTTTTCACAGTCCATTCACCGTTGACCTGGCTGGCCTCGGCCCCCACGCGCAACGTGCCTGAGGGATGACCGAAGCGCACGGCGTTGCGTTCGATGCCGCCCGCCGCCAGGTTCACCAACGTGCCGGAAATTGCCGCCGCCGTGCCGATGGCCACCGCTGCCGTGCCCATCATCGCGTGGTGCAGTTTGCCCATGGACAGCGCGCGCACCAGCAAATCAATATCGGTAGCGGCGATCTTTTTGCCGCTGGAGGCAATGTAATCCGCCGGTTTGGCGACGAACGCCACCTTTGGTGTGTGCTGACGCTTGGCCGCTTCGTCCAGATGCTGAATCAGCCCCATGCGCAACGCGCCGTAAGCGCGGATGGTTTCGAACATCGCCAGGGCCTTCAGGTCGCCGTTGATCGCGCCCTGCAACTCGGTGCCGGTGTAACCGATGTCTTCGGCATTGATGAAAATGGTCGGAATGCCGGCGTTGATCAGGGTCGCCTTGAGCGTACCGACGCCCGGCACTTCGAGGTCATCCACCAGATTGCCGGTGGGGAACATCGACCCCCCTTCACCCTCTTCTTCCGCCGCCGGGTCGATGAATTCGAGCTGTACTTCGGCCGCCGGAAAGGTCACGCCGTCGAGTTCGAAATCGCCGGTTTCCTGGACCTCACCGTTGGTGATCGGCACATGGGCGATGATGGTCTTGCCAATGTTGGCCTGCCATACGCGCACCATCGCCACGCCGTTGTGCGGAATGCGGCTGGCGTCCACCAGGCCATTGCTGACCGCGAACGAACCGACCGCCGCCGACAGGTTGCCGCAGTTGCCGCTCCAATCAACGAAAGGCTTGTCGATGGAGACCTGACCGAACAGGTAATCGACGTCATGGTCGGCCTTGAGGCTTTTCGACAGGATCACGGTTTTGCTGGTGCTGGACGTCGCACCGCCCATGCCGTCGATTTGCTTGTCGTATGGGTCGGGACTGCCGATCACTCGCAGCAACAACGCATCGCGAGCCGAGCCGGGAATCTGTGCCGCTTCGGGCAGGTCTTTCAGGCTGAAGAACACGCCTTTGCTGGTGCCGCCGCGCATGTAGGTAGCAGGAATCTTGATCTGGGGTGTGTGAGCCATATAGATCCTTATTGGCCAGCGCGGGGCTTAACCCCCCGCGCGGCTCGTCGTGTTAAACGGCAACCGCCGATTCTTCGAGGAAGTCCTGAGCGAAACGCTGCAACACGCCGCCGGCCTCGTAGATCGACACTTCTTCAGCGGTGTCGAGGCGGCAGGTCACCGGCACTTCGACGCGTTCGCCATTCTTGCGATTGATCACCAGCGTCAGCGTCGCACGCGGAGTGCGGTCGCCGATCACGTCGTAGGTTTCGCTGCCGTCGATGGCCAGGGTGTGACGGTCGGTGCCCGGCTGGAACTCCAGCGGCAACACGCCCATGCCCACCAGGTTGGTGCGATGGATGCGCTCGAAACCTTCAGCGGCGATCGCTTCCACACCCGCCAGACGCACACCTTTGGCTGCCCAGTCGCGGGACGAACCCTGGCCATAGTCGGCGCCGGCGATGATGATCAGCGGCTGCTTGCGCTCCATGTAGGTTTCGATGGCTTCCCACATGCGCATGACCTTGCCTTCCGGCTCGACCCGCGCCAGGGAACCCTGCTTGACCTTGCCGTTTTCCCGGACCATTTCGTTGAACAGTTTAGGGTTGGCGAAGGTCGCGCGTTGCGCGGTCAAATGGTCGCCGCGGTGAGTGGCGTAGGAGTTGAAGTCTTCTTCCGGCAGGCCCATTTTCGCCAGGTATTCACCAGCGGCGCTGTCGAGCATGATCGCGTTGGAAGGCGACAGGTGATCAGTGGTGATGTTGTCCGGCAGCACCGCCAGCGGGCGCATGCCCTTGAGCGGACGCGCGCCGGCCAGCGCGCCTTCCCAGTACGGTGGACGACGGATGTAGGTGCTCATTTCGCGCCAGTCATACAGCGGCGTGACCTTGGGACCGGTGTCTTCGTGGATGGCGAACATCGGGATGTACACCTGGCGGAACTGTTCCGGTTTCACCGAAGCCTTGACCACCGCGTCGATTTCTTCGTCGCTCGGCCAGATGTCTTTCAGGCGGATTTCCTTGCCATCGACTACGCCCAGTACATCTTTCTCGATGTCGAAACGGATGGTCCCGGCGATGGCGTAAGCCACCACTAATGGCGGTGAAGCGAGGAACGCGTTCTTGGCGTACGGGTGAATCCGGCCGTCGAAGTTGCGGTTGCCTGACAGCACAGCGGTGGCGTACAGGTCGCGGTCAATGATCTCTTGCTGAATCACCGGGTCAAGTGCGCCGGACATGCCGTTGCAGGTGGTGCAAGCGAACGCCACGACGCCGAAGCCGAGTTGCTCCAGTTCGGTGGTCAGGCCGGCTTCGTCCAGGTACAGCGCCACGGTTTTCGAACCCGGCGCCAGCGAGGATTTGACCCACGGCTTGCGGGTCAGCCCGAGCTTGTTGGCGTTGCGCGCCAGCAGGCCGGCGGCAATGACATTGCGTGGGTTGCTGGTGTTGGTGCAACTGGTGATGGCGGCGATGATCACCGCGCCGTCCGGCATCTGGCCCGGCACGTCGTCCCACTGGCCGGAGATGCCTTGGGCGGCGAGATCGGACGTGGCGACACGGGCGTGCGGGTTGCTCGGGCCGGCCATGTTGCGCACCACCGAAGACAGATCGAAGCTCAGCCCGCGCTCGTACTGCGCGCCTTTCAGGCTGTCGGCCCAGAGACCGGTCTGCTTGGCGTAATTCTCGACCAGCTGCACTTGCTCGTCTTCACGGCCGGTGAGTTTCAGGTAGTCGATGGTCTGCTGATCGATGTAGAACATTGCAGCCGTGGCGCCGTATTCCGGGGCCATGTTGGAAATGGTCGCACGGTCGCCCAAGGTCAGCGCCGAAGCACCTTCACCGAAGAACTCCAGCCAGGCGCCAACGACTTTTTGTTTGCGCAGGTATTCGGTCAGCGCCAGCACCATGTCGGTGGCGGTGATGCCCGGCTGCAGCTTGCCGGTCAGCTCGACACCGACGCTTTCCGGCAGACGCATCCACGATGCGCGACCAAGCATCACGCTCTCCGCTTCCAGACCACCAACACCAATGGCGATCACGCCCAGCGCATCGACGTGCGGGGTGTGACTGTCGGTGCCGACGCAGGTGTCGGGGAACGCCACGCCGTCGCGCACCTGAATCACCGGCGACATTTTCTCCAGGTTGATCTGGTGCATGATCCCGTTGCCCGGTGGGATCACGTCGACGTTCTTGAAGGCCTTTTTGGTCCAGTTGATGAAGTGGAAACGGTCTTCGTTGCGACGGTCTTCAATGGCGCGGTTCTTCTCGAACGCTTCCGGGTCGAAGCCACCGCGCTCAACGGCTAGCGAGTGGTCGACGATCAACTGAGTCGGCACCACCGGGTTCACTTGCGCCGGATCGCCGCCTTGCAGGGCGATGGCGTCGCGCAGGCCGGCAAGGTCGACCAAGGCAGTCTGGCCAAGAATGTCATGGCACACCACGCGGGCCGGGAACCATGGGAAATCGAGATCGCGTTTGCGCTCGATGAATTGCTTCAGGGATTCGGTGAGCGTGGCCGGGTCGCAGCGACGCACGAGGTTTTCCGCCAGCACGCGGGAGGTGTACGGCAGGGTGTCGTAGGCGCCAGGCGAAATGGCATCGACCGCCGCGCGGACGTCGAAATAATCCAGATGGCTGCCGGGCAGCGGTTTGCGGAATTTTGTGTTCATCGTCAGGACTCGGTCACGGTGGTTACAAAGGGTGGGCGCCTGGCACAGCTACTGAACTGAAACCGATCCCCTGTAGGAGCGAAGCTTGCTCGCGAAAGCGGTCTGTCGGTCGACATTGATGTTGAATGTCAGTCCGTCTTCGCGAGCAAGCTTCGCTCCTACAGGGGTCTCGGTTTCTTCAGTAGCCAGCGTCAGCGCCCTCCCCCGGTCAGCGTTGTTCGATTGGCACGAACTTGCGCTGTTCGACGCCGACGTATTCGGCGCTCGGACGGATGATGCGGTTATTGGCGCGCTGTTCGAACACGTGTGCAGCCCAGCCGGTCAGGCGCGAGCAGACGAAGATTGGCGTGAACAACTTGGTCGGAATGCCCATGAAGTGGTACGTCGACGCATGGTAGAAGTCGGCGTTCGGGAACAGTTTTTTCTGTTCCCACATGGTCTTGTCGATGGCTTCGGACACCGGGAACAGCACCGTGTCGCCCACTTCGTCGGCGAGTTTTTTCGACCAGGCCTTGATCACCTCGTTGCGCGGATCGTTGTCCTTATAGATCGCGTGGCCGAAGCCCATGATCTTGTCCTTGCGCTCGAGCATGCCGAGAGTGCCTTTGATCGCCTCTTCCGGCGACGAAAAGCGCTCGATCATTTCCATCGCCGCTTCGTTGGCGCCGCCATGCAGCGGGCCGCGCAGGGAGCCGATGGCCGCCGTGATGCAGGAATACAGATCCGACAGCGTCGAGGCGCACACCCGGGCGGTGAAGGTCGAGGCGTTGAACTCGTGTTCCGCGTAGAGGATCAGCGAAACGTTCATCACCTTGACGTGCAACTCGCTCGGCTTCTTGTCGTGCAACAGGTGCAGGAAATGGCCGCCGATGCAGGCTTCGTCGGTCACGCAATTGATGCGTTTACCGTCGTGACTGAAGCGATACCAGTAGCACATGATCGCCGGGAACGCGGCCAACAGGCGGTCGGTTTTGTCGTGCTGCTCGGAGAAGTCTTTCTCCGGCTCGATGTTGCCCAGAAACGAGCAACCGGTGCGCATCACGTCCATCGGATGGGCGTCGGCGGGGATGCGCTCCAGCACTTCTTTCAGCGCTTGCGGCAGGTCGCGCAGCTTGCTCAGTTTCTCGGTGTAGGCAGCCAGTTGCGTTTTGGTTGGCAGCTCGCCGTATAGCAGCAGGTAAGCCACTTCTTCGAATTGTGCATCAGCCGCCAGTTCGCGAACATCGTAGCCGCGATAGGTCAGGCCGGCGCCCGACTGGCCCACGGTGGACAGTGCGGTTTGCCCGGCAACCTGGCCACGGAGCCCGGCGCCACTGAGTACTTTTGCTTCGGCCATTGCTGTCTCCAGTTTTTCTTGAATTTGTCAGGGAAACTTGTAGGAGCGAAGCTTGCTCGCGAAAGCGGTGTCTCAGACGACATTGATTTTGAATGTCAGTCCGTCTTCGCGAGCAAGCTTCGCTCCTACAGGGCTTTCATTATTTCTTCGCTGCAAACAACGCATCGAGCTTCTGCTCGAAGGTGTGGTAATCGATGCGATCGTAAAGCTCCATGCGCGTCTGCATGGTGTCGATCACGTTCTGTTGCGTGCCGTCGCGACGGATCGCGGTGTAGACGTTTTCCGCGGCTTTGTTCATGGCACGGAACGCCGACAGCGGGTACAGCACCAGCGACACGTCGGCAGCGGCGAGTTGCTCGGTGGTGTACAGCGGCGTCGCGCCGAATTCGGTGATGTTGGCCAGGATCGGCGCTTTCACGCGGCTGGCGAACAGTTTGTACATCTCAAGCTCGGTGATCGCTTCCGGGAACACCATGTCGGCACCGGCCTCGATGCACGCCGCGGCGCGATCCAGCGCAGATTCAAGACCTTCCACCGCCAGCGCATCAGTGCGCGCCATGATCACGAAGCTGTCATCGGTGCGAGCATCGACGGCGGCTTTGATGCGGTCGACCATTTCCTGCTGCGAGACGATCTCTTTATTAGGACGGTGACCACAGCGCTTGGCGCCGACCTGGTCTTCGATGTGAATCGCCGCCGCGCCGAACTTGATCATCGACTTCACGGTACGGGCGACGTTGAACGCCGAGGAACCGAAACCGGTGTCCACGTCCACCAACAGTGGCAAGTCGCAGACGTCAGTGATGCGACGCACGTCGGTCAGCACGTCATCCAGACCGGTAATCCCCAGGTCCGGCACGCCGAGGGAGCCGGCAGCTACCCCGCCACCCGACAGGTAAATAGCCTTGAAACCGGCGCGCTTGGCCAGCAGTGCGTGGTTGGCGTTGATCGTGCCAACCACTTGCAGCGGATGTTCGCTGGCGACCGCATCGCGGAAACGCTGGCCTGGAGTGCTCTTGTTGGAACTCATGACTCACCTCGTTCAGTGGCTGTCGGGTTAGCGCCGTCCTGGTAGTGACGGGCAATATTGCGTTTGGAGGCGCCGATGTGACGGCGCATCAACAACTCGGCCAATTCACCGTCACGGTCGGCGATGGCATCGAGAATTCGGTGGTGTTCGGCAAACGCCTGGCGCGGCCGATTGGGCGTGGTGGAAAACTGGATGCGGTACATGCGCACCAGCTGATAGAGCTCACCGCACAGCATCTGGGTCAGGGTGCGGTTGCCGCTGCCCTGGATGATCCGGTAATGAAAGTCGAAATCGCCTTCCTGCTGGTAGTAACCGACACCGGCCTGAAACGCCGCATCGCGCTCGTGGGTTTCGAGGACCCGGCGCAGTTCGTCGATTTCTTCGACCGTCATGCGTTCAGCCGCCAGACGGCACGCCATGCCTTCCAGGGATTCGCGAATTTCGTAGAGTTCCAGCAGTTCGGCGTGGCTCAGCGACACCACCCGCGCGCCGACGTGCGGCACGCGAACCAGCAGGCGCTGGCCTTCCAGACGGTGAATGGCCTCACGCAGCGGCCCGCGGCTAATGCCGTAGGTGCGCGCCAGCTCCGGCTCGGAGATCTTGCTGCCCGGGGCGATCTCGCCTTTGACGATGGCCGCCTGAATGCGTCGGAAGACGTTTTCGGAAAGTGTTTCCGAGTCGTCCTGAACTGTGACCGGGGGATCGAGTTGATCCAGCATATTGTCGACACCTTGAAAACCAATGCCGCAAAAACTAACGAATATGGCCGGTTACGTCAAAGGATAATTCGATATTGTCGACAATCGTCTAATAACCCTCTGCACCATAAGGAAGCAACACCTCAAGTTATAGCCGTCGGCCAACGCTGGCGCCATAAACCCACCGTGCTAGAATGCCGCCCGCATTTGCTTGTCATCTGCATTGCCTGTCATAAAAAACGGATAGGCATACGAGGGAGCTTGTGCAGCAATGCCAGGGCCTTGAATTGAAGAACGGACCGCTGCGCACCAGGATTTATGAGACTCAAGCCCTTCACCACATTCCTTTGTCTTTTTGGCCTGCCAGGTTTCGCCGCGGCAGGGGAAAAGACTGTGTACGGCCTCAATGAGTACGCTTCGCTGGATGGCATCAACCTGGAAGTCGCCGCCAAACTCGACACCGGGGCGAAAACCGCTTCGTTGAGCGCCCGCGACATCAAACGTTTCAAACGCAATGGCGAATCCTGGGTGCGCTTCTATCTGGCTATCGACGCCGCGCATTCGCACCCGATCGAACGACCGCTGGCCCGTGTCAGCAAGATCAAGCGCCGGGCCGGTGACTACGACCCGGAAGAAGGCAAGAAATACACCGCCCGTCCGGTCATCGAGCTGGATATCTGCATGGGTTCGGCTTTACGCAGCATCGAAGTGAACTTGACCGACCGCAGTGCCTTCCAATACCCGCTCCTGATCGGCTCCGAAGCGCTCAAACGCTTCGATGCGCTGGTCGACCCCAGTCTTAAATACGCTGCTGGCAAACCCGCCTGCGCCACCGACGCACATACCGCAGAGTAATTCCAATGCGCTCTCTTACCCTCCATCTGAAACTGCTGATCGCCATCCTGGTGGTGCTGGGCATTTCAGTTACGGCCTATCAGATTTTCGTGCTCGGAATTCCGGTGACCGAAGACGCTACCGACGACTTGTGGAACATCGACGCCAAGGTCGAGTTCGTCGCCAATGCCAAAGACCCGATCAAGATCCAGATGTTCGTGCCGCCGCTGAGCCGCGACTACGTGAGCCTCAACGAGAGTTTCATTTCCAATAATTACGGCGTGGCGGTGAACCGTGTCGATGGCAACCGCAAAGTCACCTGGTCGGCGCGTCGGGCCAAAGGCAATCAGACCCTTTATTACCGACTGGTGCTGACCAAGCGCTACAGCGGCGAAAAATCCAAGATCAAAGGCCCGACCTTCCGCGACAGCATCGCCGTCGAAGGCCCGGAAAAAATCGCCGCCGAAGCCCTGCTCGCGCCGATCCGCCAACACTCGGCCGACGTCGAAACCTTCATCGGCGAAGCCATCAAGCGCGTCAACAACCTTAACGACGACAACGTGAAATTGCTGCTGGCCGGCGATCCGTCCACCGTGAACAAAGCCAAAATCGTCGAGTTGGTACTGTCCATCGCCCACGTGCCGGTGGAAAAGGTCCACACCATTCGCCTGGTGGCCGATCAGCCGCAGATGCCTGAGCTCTGGTTGCGCAGCTTCAACGGCACCGACTGGCTGTACTTCAACCCGGAAACCGGCGAACAGGGCCTGCCCACCGACCGTTTGCTGTGGTGGACCGGCGACGAAAACCTGATCACCGTCGATGGCGGCAAAAAAGCCAACGTCACCTTCAGCCTGAACAACAGCGAAATGAACGCCATTCGCCTGGCCAAGCTGACCGACGAAAACTCCGACGCCAACTTCCTTGATTACTCGCTGTACGGTCTACCGCTGGAAACCCAGCAAACCTTCATGATCATGGTGATGATCCCGATCGGCGTGCTGGTGATCCTGATCCTGCGCAACCTGATCGGCATTCAGACACTCGGCACCTTTACTCCGGTGCTGATCGCCCTCGCCTTCCGGGAAACCCAGCTCGGTTTCGGCATCGTGCTATTTACGATCATCACGACATTGGGCCTGTCGCTGCGCTCCTATCTTGAACACTTGAAGCTGCAAATGCTGCCGAGGCTATCGGTGGTGCTGACCTTCGTGGTGGTGCTGATCGCGGCGATCAGCCTGTTCAGCCACAAACTCGGCCTGGAACGCGGCTTGTCAGTGGCGCTGTTCCCGATGGTGATTCTGACCATGACCATCGAACGCCTGTCGATCACCTGGGAAGAGCGCGGGGGCGGCCATGCCATGAAAGTGGCGATCGGTACCCTGTTCGCCGCCTCTTTGGCGCACCTGATCATGAGCGTGCCTGAGCTGGTGTACTTCGTGTTCACCTTCCCGGCGATCCTGCTGATTCTGGTGGGCTTCATGCTGGCCATGGGTCGCTATCGCGGTTACCGCCTGACCGAGCTGGTGCGCTTCAAGGCTTTCCTCAAGAAGGCTGACGCCTGATGTTCGGTCTCTGGAAGACCTGGAAAGCCCTGGAGGCCCGGGGCATCATGGGGATCAATCGGCGCAACGCAGACTACGTGCTCAAGTACAACAAGCGCAGCCTGTACCCGATCGTCGATGACAAGATCATCACCAAGGAGCGCGCAATCGCCGCCGGCATTCATGTGCCGGAGCTGTACGGCGTGATCTCCACCGAGAAAGAAATCGACAACCTCAGCGAGATCATCGGCGGGCGTACCGATTTCGTGGTCAAACCGGCCCAGGGCGCCGGCGGCGACGGCATTCTGGTGATCGCCGACCGCTTCGAGGGTCGCTATCGCACGGTGTCGGGCAAGATCATCAGTCACGAGGAAATCGAGCACCAGATCTCCAGCATTCTGACCGGCCTGTACTCCCTGGGTGGTCACCGTGACCGCGCACTGATCGAATACCGCGTGACCCCGGACCAGATCTTCAAAAGCATCAGCTATGAAGGTGTACCGGACATTCGCATCATCGTGCTGATGGGCTATCCGGTGATGGCCATGTTGCGCCTGCCGACCCGCCAGTCTGGCGGCAAGGCCAACCTGCACCAAGGCGCCATCGGCGTCGGTGTCGACCTTGCCACCGGCCTGACATTGCGCGGCACCTGGCTGAACAACATCATTAACAAACACCCGGACACCACCAACGCAGTGGACGGCGTGCAACTGCCCTACTGGGACGGTTTCATGAAGCTCGCGGCCGGCTGCTATGAGCTGTGCGGGTTGGGTTACATCGGTGTCGACATGGTGCTCGACCAGGAGAAAGGGCCGCTGATTCTTGAGCTTAACGCCCGGCCCGGGTTGAACATTCAGATCGCCAACGATTGCGGGTTGACGTTGCGTACCCACGCGGTCGAAGCGCGGCTGGAAGAATTGAAGGCGCGCGGGATAACCGAAACGGTGCAGGAACGCGTTGAGTTCGTTCAGGAAATGTTTGGGCATATTCCAGCGGTTGAGGGCTGAACCCTTACACTGATCGTTCCCATGCTCTGCGTGGGAATGCATCCCGTGACGCTCCGCGTCACAGGCGGACGCAGAGCGTCCGTGGCGGCATTACCACGCGGAGCGTGGGAACGATCAACAGCCCTCAACCCTGTCGCCAATCTACCAATCCCCGACATACCCTCTAGGAGCAAATCCTGCAGAGGACTACAATCGCTCCCCCGCCTCGATGGCTGATCTGCCCCGCCCATGTTGACCTGTTCCGTACACCCGCTGCCCTATCGCGCCAACCCCGCCGAATACTTCGCGGCGATTCGTCATGCCCCCGGTGCCGTGCTGCTCGACAGCGGCCGGCCGAGCGCCGAGCGTGGGCGTTATGACCTGCTCAGCGCCTGGCCGCTGGAGCAACTGGCCGTATTACCGGATGAAAGCGGCAGCCATTTCCTGCAACGCCTTCGCGACACTCTGACGCGACTCGGCAAAGCCACTGTTCCTTTCGATCTGCCTTTCGCCGGTGGCCTGATCGGTTATCTGAGCTATGACTTCGGCCGGCATCTGGAAAACCTGCCGAGCCAGGCGCGGGACGACCTGCAATTACCTGACGCACGTTTTGGACTGTACGACTGGGCCCTGATCAGCGATCACCACTTGGCCACCAGCCAATTGGTGTTCCACCCGGCGCTGATCGACAGCGAGCGACAGCGGCTGCTTGAACTGTTCACGCAACCTGCACCTCAGAAAACCGAGCCTTTCAAACTCGACGGCCCGATGAGTGCCGACCTGAGCGCCGACGACTATCGACAAGCCTTCGAACGCATTCAGCAGTACATTCAGGCCGGCGACTGCTATCAGGTCAACTTCGCCCAGCGCTTTCGTGCGCAATGCCAGGGCGATCCATGGGCCGCGTACTGCGCGCTGCGGGCGGCGTGCCCGACACCTTTTTCCGGTTTCCAGAGCCTGCCCGACGGCGACGCCGTGCTGAGCCTGTCGCCAGAGCGTTTCGTCAAAGTCAGTGAGCGCCACGTCGAAACCCGCCCGATCAAAGGCACACGCCCCCGCGGTCTGACTGCAGTTGAGGATGCGGCGAACGCCGCCGAACTGCTGGCCAGCCCCAAGGACCGCGCGGAAAACCTGATGATCGTCGATTTGCTGCGCAACGACCTCGGCCGAACCTGCCGCATCGGCTCTGTGCGGGTGCCGGAGTTGTTCAGTCTGGAAAGCTATCCGAACGTGCATCACCTGGTGAGCAGCGTTACCGGCGAGCTGGCGGATGACAAGGATGCGCTGGACTTGATCGCCGGCAGCTTCCCCGGCGGCTCGATTACCGGTGCGCCAAAGATTAGGGCCATGCAGATCATCGATGAGCTGGAACCGACCCGTCGTGGGTTGTACTGCGGCTCTCTGCTGTACCTGGACGTGCGCGGCGAGATGGACAGTTCCATCGCCATCCGTAGTTTGCTGGTCAAGGATGGGCAGGTGTGCTGCTGGGGTGGTGGCGGGATCGTCGCGGATTCGGACTGGCAGGCGGAATATCAGGAATCGATAACCAAGGTGAAGGTGCTGCTCGATACACTGCAAAACCTTTAAAAGCATCGCGGGCAAGCCCGCTCCCACAGGTTATGTGTCGAACCACAATTATGCGATCAACACACATCCTGTGGGAGCGGGCTTGCCCGCGATGGGGCCCTCCCTGACAACTACAAACTCAACGCCCGATTCGAAGCCTTGATGAACTCCTGCTTCAACTCCACAAAACTGTGCACCGCCGGAAACTGTGGAAACTCACGAATCACATTGTCCGGAGCATGGAACAGAATCCCGGCATCGGCCTCGCCCAGCATTGTCGTATCGTTGTAGGAATCCCCCGCCGCGATCACCCGGTAATAGAGGCTCTTGAACGCCAACACCGACTGCCGCTTGGGATCTTTCTGACGCAACTGATAGCCCGTGACCCGACCGGCATCGTCGGTAATCAGACGATGGCAAAGCAAGGTCGGAAAGCCCAGTTGACGCATCAGCGGCTGAGAGAATTCGTAAAAAGTGTCCGACAGAATCACCACCTGAAAGCGCTCACGCAGCCAGTCGACGAACTCACTGGCGCCTTCCAGAGGCTTGAGCGTGGCGATCACTTCCTGGATGTCGGAAAGCTTCAGGCCGTGCTCGTCGAGAATCCGCAGGCGCTGCTTCATCAACACGTCGTAGTCGGGAATGTCCCGAGTGGTGGCCCTGAGGGAGTCAATCCCGGTTTTTTCGGCAAAGGCGATCCAGATTTCCGGGACCAGCACACCTTCAAGATCCAGACAGGCAATTTCCACAAGACACTCCCATTTTGTACTGTTTATTGAGTCGAGCGAGCAAAAGGACTGCCGAACTCTAGCGACTCGCCCTCCTCTGTGCAACGCAGAGGGCGCACCAGCCGCCGCAGGATTTTGTTACCATCAGGCACATATAGAGCGCCCAGCGCCACCGACCTGTAGGAAGCCGCCCTGATGAGCCCATCGTTCGATGTCGTGGAACTCGCCACGACCTATGCCAACAAATCCGCTCAGGACATCCTGAAACTCGCGTTCGCCGAGTTCGGCGATGACCTGTGGATATCTTTCAGCGGCGCCGAGGATGTGGTGCTGGTGGACATGGCCTGGAAGCTGAACAAGAACGTCAAAGTGTTCAGCCTCGACACCGGCCGCTTGCACCCTGAGACCTATCGCTTCATTGAACAGGTGCGCGAGCACTACAAGATCGACATCGAAATCGTGTCGCCGGACTACACCAAGCTCGAACCTTTCGTGAAGGAAAAGGGCCTGTTCAGTTTCTACAAGGACGGTCATGGCGAGTGCTGCGGCATCCGCAAGATCGAGCCGTTGCGTCGCAAGCTCTCGGGCGTGACCGCCTGGGCCACCGGCCAGCGTCGGGACCAGAGCCCGGGCACCCGCAGCGCGGTCGCAGTAATGGAAATCGATACCGCGTTCTCCACCCCGGAACGCACCCTCTACAAATTCAACCCGCTGGCGCAAATGACCAGCGAAGAGATCTGGGGCTACATCCGCATGCTGGAGCTGCCGTACAACAGCCTGCATGAGCGCGGCTTCATCAGCATCGGCTGCGAGCCTTGCACCCGTCCGGTGTTGCCGAACCAACATGAGCGTGAAGGTCGTTGGTGGTGGGAAGAAGCCACGCAGAAAGAATGCGGGCTGCATGCGGGCAATATCATCAGCAAATCCAAAGCTTAAAAGATCGCAGCCTGCGGCAGCTCCTACAGAAGAGCACCATTCCCCTGTAGGAGCTGGCGAAGCCTGCGATCTTTTGACCTTAAAAAGTGTACACATAAATGTCACCATAAGTGCCATATCTGTGTGCACTTTTATTTATACGCCCCAAAAAGTTACATCCCTCCGCTCTGATTTCCTCAGTCGATCTTTCCAACAAAACCCCGCCGAAAATAAATACCTGTTCAATCGGTCAATTTATAGTGCCAATTTTTCAATTACTTAGTTTCAATCAATAACAAAACGAAATTAACCAAGTAATCCATAGATCACTGACTGGCACAGATCTGGCTTAAGTGAACGCATGTTTTGTATACAATAAATACTAAAACATACACACACTTTAGATCCGCAAGCCTGAAGCGCCCTATCCCGTACAGGCTGCAGATGCCCCGTAACCAATGATGTTCTCCCGTCCGCGACGAAGATTTGTCGAGCCCACGCTCATGCACAGTCATCGCGGCCACGAGTTTCTGGAGCCTGCCGGAATGCGTACTAGCCTGCCCAATAACAACATCGCGCTGGATCTGCCCTCTTCACTTTCCACGTCTGTCATTCACGATCAAACACTTCAACCCCCCGTAGTCCTCAGCCCCCGTCTGCACAACAAAGACTTGGCGCCGACCAAGGCTGAAGGCCGGCGTTGGGGTCGTTACAGCATCTTCGCGTTGTGGACCAACGACGTGCACAACATTGCCAACTACTCCTTCGCCATTGGCCTGTATGCACTGGGCCTGGGCGGCTGGCAGATTCTGCTGTCCCTGGGAATCGGCGCGGCGCTGGTGTATGGCTTCATGAACCTTTCCGGTTACATGGGCCAGAAAACCGGTGTACCGTTTCCGGTGATCAGCCGGATCAGTTTCGGCATCCATGGGGCGCAAATTCCTGCATTGATTCGTGCCGTTATCGCCATTGCCTGGTTCGGGATTCAGACGTACCTGGCGTCAGTGGTCTTTCGTGTATTACTGACGGCGGTGCACCCCGGCTTCGCCGATTACGACCACGACTCGATCCTCGGGCTGTCGAGCCTGGGTTGGGTGTGTTTCGTGGCGATCTGGTTCGTGCAGTTGGCGATCCTGGCCTATGGCATGGAGATGGTGCGACGCTACGAGGCGTTCGCCGGCCCGGTGATTTTGCTGACCGTCGCCGCGCTTGCCGGGTGGATGTATTTCCAGGCCAATGCAACCATCGCCTGGTCGATTCGCGAGCCGCTTAGCGGTGGCGAGATGTGGCGCAACATCTTTGCCGGCGGCGCCCTGTGGCTGTCGATCTACGGCACGCTGATCCTGAATTTCTGTGACTTCGCCCGCTCTTCGCCCTGCCGCAAGACCATCCGGGTCGGTAACTTCTGGGGCCTGCCCGTCAACATTCTGGTATTCGCCGGGATCACGGTCCTACTGTGCGGTGCGCAATTTCAGATCAATGGCCGGATCATCGAAAGCCCAACGGAGATCATCGCGTCGATTCCCAACACCTTCTTTCTGGTACTCGGTTGCCTGGCGTTCCTGATTGTCACCGTGGCGGTGAACATCATGGCCAACTTCGTAGCCCCGGCCTTCGTATTGAGTAATCTGGCGCCCAAGTACCTGACCTTTCGCCGCGCCGGGCTGATCAGTGCGACCATCGCGGTGCTGATCCTGCCGTGGAACCTCTACAACAGCCCGCTGGTGATCGTCTATTTCCTGTCCGGCCTCGGCGCCCTGCTCGGCCCGTTGTACGGGGTGATCATGGTCGACTACTGGCAGGTACGAAAAGGCCGGATCAACGTGCCACAGTTGTACAGCGAAGATCCCAATGGCGATTATTACTACAGCCATGGGGTCAATTTGCGGGCCGTGGCGGCGTTCATTCCGGCAGCCCTGATTGCCATTGTCCTGGCCCTGGTGCCAGGTTTCGGTAGCATTTCACCGTTCTCCTGGCTGATTGGCGCCGCGATTGCAGGGATGCTCTACCTGATCATCGCCAAACGGCAACCTTACTACGCAGATGTCAGCGGTGAAGCCATCGCGGTCGATAACGTCAGCCATTGATCCCCGGGCGGCCCGGCAATGTCGGGCCGCAGAACCACTTCGCTATAAAAGGACCTCCCATGCGAATTCTCGTGGTCAACGTCAACACCACCGAATCCATTACCCAGGCCATCGCCCGCCAGGCCCAATCCGTGGCCGCGCCCGGCACGGAAATCATTGGCCTGACCCCGCATTTTGGTGCCGACTCCATCGAAGGCAATTTCGAAAGTTATCTGGCTGCTATTGCGGTGATGGATCGGGTCATGTCCTACGATCAGCCTTTTGATGCGGTTATCCAGGCCGGTTATGGCGAGCACGGCCGCGAAGGTTTACAGGAACTACTCAACGTACCGGTGGTGGACATCACCGATGCCGGCGCCAGCACCGCGATGTTCCTCGGGCACGCCTATTCGGTGGTCACCACCCTGGACCGCACCGTGCCGCTGATCGAGGACCGCCTCAAACTGTCCGGCCTCTGGGACCGTTGTGCGTCGGTGCGGGCCAGTGGTTTGGCGGTGCTGGAACTGGAATCCGATCCAGAACGTGCGCTGGAGGCAATTGTTCGGCAGGCGGAACTGGCGGTGAGTGAAGACAAGGCCGAGGTGATCTGCCTGGGATGCGGCGGCATGGCCGGGCTGGATGAGCAGATTCGTCAGCGCACCGGCGTGCCCGTGGTGGATGGCGTCACAGCGGCGGTGACCATTGCCGAATCGCTGGTACGGTTGGGGTTGTCGACGTCAAAAGTGCGGACGTATGCGACGCCTCGGCCGAAGAACATTATTGGTTGGCCTGGAAGATTTGGGCGGTAGAACCGCGTTATCGTTCATCGCGGGCAAGCCCGCTCCCACAGGTTTTGTGTCGTACCACAGTGTTGTAAACGACACAAAACCCTGTGGGAGCGTGGCTTGCCCGCGATGGCCACACCTCGGTCTTGAGCCAGGTTCATAGAGCACTAAACCGCTGCCCCAACCCCTGCTCTGCAAACTGCTCAATGATGAAATCGACAAACGCCCGGGTCTTGCCCGGCAGCAGTTTGTGTTCAGCGTAATAGATGGAGATGTTGCCGTCGTCGACGTACCAGTCGGGCAACACCCGCTGTAACGTCCCCGCATCCAGATAGCCCACGGCAAACGGCATGCTCACCAACGCAATGCCCAACCCCTGAGCCGCAGTGGCGCAGGCGGCTTCCGAATCGCTCATGGTCATCCGCGCCTTGAGCGTTAGCGGGCTGTGTTGCCGAGTGCGACTGGTCAACTGCCAGGAACGCACGCGCCCCGTCTGCGGCGAGCGTATCAAGATGCCATCGTGGTTTTTGAGGTCGTCAGGCTCGACGATCATCTCGCGCCCCGCGAGGTACTCGGCTGAAGCCACCAACACCCGATGGGCGGGCGTCAGCTTGCGCGCCACCACCCCTTGGGGCAGTTCGAATCCGCCACCAATCGCCGCATCGAAACCCTGGCCAATCAGGTCGACCTGGCGGTTGTCGAAATGCCAGTCCGGGTTGATCGCCGGAAAACGTCGCAGAAACTCCCCGAGCAACGGCACGATGTATAAGCGCCCGAACACCGTGCCCATGCTGACTTTCAATGTGCCGGCGGGACGTCCTTCGGCGCTGGCCAGGTTGGCCACGGCATTCTGGATCGTGTGCAGACTGGCGCTGACTTCGTCGAGAAACAGCTGGCCGGCCTCAGTCAGTGTCAGGCTACGCGTGCTGCGCTGGAACAGCCGCACACCCAGTCGCGCCTCCAGCTTGGCAACGCTCTTACCCACCGCCGCCGGCGTCAGGCTCAAGCGCCGCGCAGCTTCGGCGAAGCTGCCGACCTCGGCGCTACGCACAAAGCATTCGATACTGCTGAAGGTTTCCATAAGCGCCACTATAAACTTTTGGTTTACACAGACTATAGCAATGACGGTCTACCCGGAGCGTATTGCGAGGCCGATACTCGACTCCAACAACAAGGCAGCCCGCCTTGAATTTCTGGAGATCGACATGACCACTCAACACCTCAGCGGTAAAGTAGCTCTGATTCAAGGCGGTTCACGCGGCATCGGTGCTGCCATCGTCAAACGCCTGGCCGCCGAAGGCGCTACCGTCGCCTTCACTTACGTCAGCTCCACTGCCAAAGCCGAAGACCTGCAAAACAGCATCACCAGCGCCGGCGGCAAAGCCCTGGCCATCAAGGCCGACAGCGCCGATGCCGTCGCCATTCGCAGTGCCGTTAATGCCACCGTCGAAGCCTTCGGTCGCCTGGACATCCTGGTCAACAACGCAGGCGTTTTGGCCGTCGCAGCGCTGGAAGACTTCAAACTCGAAGACTTCGACCAGACCTTGGCCATCAACGTACGCAGCGTGTTTATCGCCACCCAGGAAGCGGCCAAACATATGACCGAAGGCGGCCGCATCATTAACATCGGCAGCACCAATGCCGAGCGCATGCCTTTCGCCGGTGGTGGCCCGTACGCCATGAGCAAATCGGCGCTGGTCGGCCTGACCAAAGGGTTGGCTCGCGACCTCGGCCCTCGGGGTATCACCATCAACAACGTGCAACCAGGCCCGGTCGACACCGACATGAACCCCGCCAGCGGCGACTTTGCTGAAAGCCTGATCCCGCTGATGGCAGTCGGTCGTTACGGAAAAGTGGAAGAAATCGCCAGCTTCGTCGCTTATCTTGTTGGTCCCGAAGCCGGCTACATCACCGGTGCCAGCCTGACCATCGACGGTGGTTTCGGCGCCTGATGCAGGTCACTGTGGGAGCGGGTTTATGTGGCGAGGGGGCTTGCCCCCGTCCGACTGCGAAGCAGTCGTAAAACAGGTAACCGCTTTCTAATTCAAGACCGCTGTGACTGGTTTCAGGGGTGCTTCGCGCCCCAACGGGGGCAAGCCCCCTCGCCACAAGCCCGCTCCCACATCAGATAGGTGTTAAGCCCACTCAAGTGCCGGCAGGCCACATGCGCTGGGCTTGAACGCCTTCAACGTACGAAGAATGCCATCGGCGTGTGCGTACTTTTCGTCGGCCATCGCCGCATCCGGGATCGCAATCGCCGTCATCCCCGCCGCTTTCGCTGCGGTGACGCCAAACGGTGAATCCTCGAACACCAGGCAATCCTCAGGCGCGACACCCAGGCGCCGCGCCGCCGTCAGGAAGATATCCGGCGCCGGTTTGGCCGCGCCCACTTCCGGGTCATCCGCGGTGACGATGAAGTCGAACAGCGCAAACCAGTCGCGGTGCAAGGTGGTTTTCTGGCCGAACGACTGACGTGAAGAACTGGTGCCCACCGCAATAGGAATGTTGTTGGCCTTCAAGTGCCGAACCAGCTCCTCTGCGCCAGGCATCGCCAGCGCCGTCGGAAAACGCTCGCGCATCAGCGGTTCGCGGATCACCAGAAACTCTTCGGCTGTAATCGGCAGGTCCAGCGCCTCGACCACATAGCGCGCCAGATCACCCGCGCCACGACCGATGATGTTCTGTTTGACGCTCCAGTCGAAGGTCCGGCCATAACGCCCGGCAATGATGGACGTGACCTCGGTGTAAATGCCCTCGGTGTCCAGCAACAAGCCGTCCATATCGAAAATCACGGCCTTGATCGGGCCGAACTCATCCAAGGGTGCATTCATCGCATCTGATCCGTTTTCTCATGACATCCCAGGAGCGGCTCAGGCACAACCGGGTCCGTGATGGATTAAAGGGTTCAGCAGCATAGCGAGCGCGGTTGGCAGAGAGCAACGGGCAATGCCTGGCGGATACAAAAAACTGTGTCGGGACGCCTGCGATCATTTAGCGATTTTCCCTACACCAAACACCTCCTTTCCCGACTTCTTTCCTCGTTGATCCCCCGCAAAGTCTTGCGCTCCAGATTAATCAGCGCGAGGGACTGCGAATGTTCGAACCCGACAAGGTCCTGGCCTTGAACAATGCCATCGGCCTGCTGGTGGTCGCCGCCATGAACCCCGAGCAGCCGAACGTCGAAGCGTTGCTCGGTGATTTTCGACTTTGCCTCAACGACTACGAGACTTGGGCGGAAAACTTCTGGACCGGTGGGGCGCTGAGTGTCGAGCAGGCATTCAAGGTCGGCAACGAAGTCCGGCTCAGCGCACCAAAGGACTCCACCGCCCCTGTCAGTTCGACGCTCGCCATGTGCCCCGCCAGCGGTCCGTTAACCCTGGTGCACCTGTTTGAGGCCGCGCGTTTCGTGCCGATCGGCAATACGCCGGTGATGCTCGAACCGGTTATCTCGCAGCGTAATGGTGAACTGACGTTCGGTGAGCCCGTCCACAAAACCATTGGTCCCAGCGGCATCCTCGAAATCCCCGAATGCTGGCGCGGCCAGCGTTATCGCATCACCTTCTTTCCCAATGTTTCCGTTGATCACGTCAAAGCGCTCTACGCCTCCTATCAAGGCGTGATCGGCGAGTTGGAAGGCTGGTTGCGCAATGAATGGACGAGTGAATTCCAGCCGTTGTGGGCAGAGTTTTCCGAGGCAGGGTTCACCCAGCGCTACGGCCTGCTGCAACAGGCCGACTGGCGCGGCTTCGAGCGTTCGCTGCTGGGTTTGTGGGATGAGGTGAAGCAGGTCTACGCCCTGCTGGCCGACCTGCAAACCAACAGCGAAAAACTCCTTGAGTACCTGACCCAAGGCGAGCTTGAGACGTTGCTGAATGCCTCGGCTGAAGCCATCGCCAATGTGTTGCTGATGTTGAGCGATGAACCGTTGATGTTCATCCATCTCGCGGCCTTTACCAGTTGGCTGAGGATGCTGCCGCCGCAGTACATCGCCGAAGTCGTGGCGCAAATTCGTACAGAACTGTTGATCAGTTTCCTGCTGGTGCGCCTCACCGGCCCTACGGGCCTGAAGCTCGGCATGAGCGCCAAAGTATTGGACAAAGTCCAGTCCCGGCAGGCTCGGCAGTGGTTGGCGGCGGCCAGTTTGCGGCTGGCCGAACTGACGGCCAAATCTGACCTGACAGCCCACGCAAGCGCGCTCAAGCCGCTCATGATCAGCGCGCGCAATGCACCACTGAAACCGGCACCGACGGTTCCATTACAGATCCGTGCCGGCGACTCTCCAGTTGTACAGGTGAACAATCCGGTTGCCATTGCTCGCGACAAGTCCAACGCCATGACCCGGCTGGGGCGACACGAACCTCACGACGATGAGCCGAGTCAGGCGAAAAACCCCAACGGCGACAGTGCCGATTGCGCGGCACTGACCTGCACCAACAACTGCCCGGTGTCGATGGTCACTGGCGAAGAACTGCTGACCCTGACCGACGGCTCGCTGGATGGGTTACTGCCGTTTGCTTTTACCCGGTTGTACCGCACCAGCGCGGTGGAGATTGATTGCGGACTGGGCTGGGGTTGGAGCCATTCGCTGGCACAGCGGTTGGAGCTGGACAATAAACAGGTCGTCTGGGTCGACCACGAAAACCGTCGTACGACGTTTCCGCTGCCGAGCGTCGAGCGCCCGGTGATCCACAACAGCCTCTCGCGGGCGGCGATTTACCTTGGAGGCGAACCGGAGGAGTTGATTCTCGCGCTGGCTGGCGAGACGAGCCGGTTCTACCACTTTCGAGGGGGGCGCTTAACGGCGATCAGCGACGCCTACAACAACCGCCTCCACATCACTCGTGACCGTCAGGATCGTATTCAACGCCTGGATAACGGCGCGGGCCGTTCGCTGCTGTTTTGCTATGAACGCAGGCACCTCGTCGCCATTGAATATCAGTCGTTTCATCCCACCGATGCCCCGGGTGAAGCCTGGCGTACAGAACAGACGCCGGTTTTCTATCGCTACGACGCCCGCCAACGCTTGATCGAAGCGACCAACGCCGCCGGTGAAAGCGAGCGTTACGACTACGACGACCAGCACGTGATCCTGCAGCGGCAACTGGCCGGTGGCGCAAGTTTCTTCTGGGAGTGGGAACGGTCCGGCAAGGCGGCGCGTTGCATCCGGCATTGGGCGTCGTTTTCGCAGATGGAGGCGCGCTACACCTGGGATGACCAAGGCAGTGTCACCGTCCAGAACATCGATGGCAGCGAAGAGGTTTACGTCCACGATGACCGGGCGCGGCTGGTGCGCAAGGTTGAGCTGAACGGTGGCGAACACCTCAAGGCCTATGACGAACAGGGCCGCTTGGTGGCCGAGCAGGATCCGCTCGGGGCAGTCACTGAATACCGTTATGACGGGGTCGGACGGTTGGTGGCGCTGACTCCGCCAGAAGACGAGCCCACATCCTACGAATACCGCAACGGCTTCCTGCATGCGCGCTATCACGGCAAAGCGGTGTGGAAATATCAGCGCAATGTTCAGGGTGACGTCACCGAAGCCACCGATCCGGATGGCCAGGTCACTCACTATCACCACGACACTCAGGGGCGTTTGCTGTCGATCCGCTTCCCGGATACCAGTCGACATGTGTTCGTCTGGAACGCCTTGGGGCAGTTGCTCGAAGAGACCTTGCCTGACGGTGGCCAGCGGCGCTTTTCCTACGATGCACTGGGCCGAAGGATTACCAGTCAGGACGAACACGGTGCCGTTACTCGTTACCAATGGGATGCCGTCGGTCGACTGGTTCAGACGACGCTGCCTACCGGCGCCACTCGCACCTTCAGTTACAACGCCTACGGCAAGATCACCGCCGAACGCGATGAGCTGGGCCGCGTCACCCGCTTTGAATACGCCGACGATTTGCACCTGGTCAGCCGCCGGATCAACCCCGACGGCACGCAACTGCGTTATCGCTACGACAACGCGCAGCTATTGCTCACGGACATCGAAAACGAATCCGGCGAACACTACCGTCTGGACTACACGCCCGGCGGCCTGATCCGACAGGAAACCGGCTTCGACGGTCGCCGCACCGCTTACACCTACGACCTCAACGGCCACCTGCAGGAGAAAACCGAGTTCGGCGATGACGACTCGCCACTGATCACCGGCTATCAGCGCGACTCGGCTGGACGTCTGTTGGTCAAGACCCTGCCCGATGGCGTCAAGGTCAAGTATCGCTACGACCGCCTCGGCCGACTGATCAGTGTCGACGACGGCCACGACCATCCGCTGGAATTTGAATACGACGTCCAGGACCGGCTGATCACCGAGCACCAAAGTTGGGGAACCTTGCGTTACCGCTACGACGCGTGCGGCCGACTCAACCACCTGCGCCTGCCGGACAACAGCAAACTCGATTATCACCACGCCAAGGGCGGCGCACTGACGGCCATCGACCTCAATGGCACACGCCTCACCAGCCACCAGTTTGCCTTCGGTCGCGAACAAAACCGCCAACAGGGTCTGCTGCTCAGCGAATACGCCTACGACGACCAGAGCCGGCTGAAGGCCCATGCCGTCAGCCAACATCAACATCCGCTATACCGTCGCGACTATGCCTACAGCGCCAACGGCAATCTCGACCACATCGCCGACACCCGCCACGGCCAGCGCAGTTACCAATACGACTCGCTCGACCGCCTGATCCGCGTCCGCCATTCCCGTGACCAATCGCCGGAAAGCTTCGCCCACGATCCGGCGGGCAACCTGTTGATGCAGGATCGTCCTGGCGTTGCGAAGGTGCTGGGTAATCGCCTGCTGATGCAAGGCGATCGACATTACGACTACGACGCCTTCGGCAACCTGATCCGCGAGCGTCGCGGCACCGCGCAAAAACTCGTCACCGAATACCACTACGACTGCCAGCACCGGCTGATCGGCGCCACCCTGCCCAATGGCAGCCAAGCCACTTACCGATACGACGCCTTCAGCCGCCGTATCAGCAAATCCGTCGATGGCAAAACAACCGAGTTCTTCTGGCAAGGCGACCACCTCGTCGCCGAACACAGCCAGGATCACCATCGAAGCTACATCTACGAACCCGGCACCTTCCGTCCACTGGCCATGCTCGACGGCAAAGGCCCACGTCAAGCCTGCCCGTTCTACTACCAACTCGACCACCTCGGCACACCCCAAGAACTCACCGACTACAGCGGTGACATCATCTGGGCCGCCCGATACACCGCCTATGGCCGCCTCACCCGCCTGAACCGCGACACCCACCAGGTCCTCGATCAACCGCTTCGCTTTCAAGGACAGTATTTCGACGCGGAAACCGGCCTGCATTACAACCGGCACCGGTACTACAATCCGGATGTCGGGCGGTACCTGACACCAGATCCGAGCAAGCTGGCGGGCGGGTTAAACGGTTATCAGTACACGCGCAATCCGGCGGGTTGGATTGATCCGTTGGGGTTGAGTGAGTGTCCAGGGGCGGATGGGTGTAAGAAACCGTCGTTTGGGGATGAGGATCCGGCGGGTAAGGTGGGGGTTGATGAGGGGGAGCCCGGAACCCCGAATCCAAAACAAGAGAACTATTATTTATACCGTGGTGACGACCGAGAACCATGGGAAATTTTTGAGGCAGGATTTGAACCCTTGGGAGACAGTACAGATCTGTATCTACATGCATCAGATAACAGAAGCCCTCCAAGTTATTTTGTCAGCACTACGACAAACGAAAAAGAGGCACAAAAATTTGCCACAGGCTACGGTCTTGCCGACGGCTATATATATGTTCTGAAAAACATTCACGGCATCGATGTAAATAAAGAATTGGGCATGATGTCACCGCATCGGCGTGAGGTTGAGATAGCAATCCCGGGAGGAATAAAAAATCACGACATCGTGGGCGCCACCCCCGTCTATGATGATGGTAGCTATAAGGGCTACTCAATTCCCAACCCTTTCAGGAAGTAACCATGAGTACAATAGAAATTTTAATAAACAATCATGGGGTCATAGAAAGGGCCACAATCGAATGCGACAGAAAAAAACCGACACTTACATTCACGATGCAAAGTGGTTTTAAAAAAATTTATACAGGCTATGACCTTTACGTATGCTTTGGCATGTTAAGAGCCGACTATACTGAGATAAAATTTCTGTGCAAAGGAGCCAAATTAAATGTTCATCCTTCACGAATGTCGTCCCAAATGTCTAGCGGTTTAGTCGCATACGAACTTAAACTTGGAGAACCTAGCGAAGAAGAGGACGTAGTACGAATTTTCGACTACGAAGACGAAAACATCACTAGCAATATTGAAGAGCAAAAAACCTTCTATAAAAACTGGATCGAGTCATTAATTATTACAAAGGAAAAATGACCTGAAAACAATACTTAATAAAACAACCACCAATATAGAATCATGAACTCACGCAAGACACCCATCGGGCAAAGCGTCAAGCAAAGAACGCCTGTGCAGAACATCCAAAGCCCAGCTCGACGCTGGGCTCAGTTGTACAGTAAAAAATACTGACTTAGCCACCAGAGCCACCGGTTTCACCTCCACTTCCTGCTCCACCAGCGGTCTCATTTATCTCAAAATCACCTGACTCTCCAGACCCACTTCCAGAACCACTCCCCATCGAACTTCCATCGCTCATCGACCCACTTCCCTCCCCCGGGCTGGTGCTACTCCCACTGGCATCACCACCATTCCCACCACCAATGGTGTCCGGTGGCGGCACATTCCCATCCGAGGCGCCCGCATTCATTTCCGAGTATGGCGGCATCCCGCCCTTGTCGACCGGCGCATCGCGGCCAGTAGATTGAGCAAACGCCGCCAATGAACTGATCGACAATAAGCCGACCACTGTCAGGGTCGTCAGTTTTGACCTGATCATGGCGCACCTCCTTTAAAGAGTGCTTTACCTGATGTCTGGCAGCGGTCGCTTTTTAAAGATGCCGCACAAACGACGAGCGGCGATGGATCGCTGCGCAGGTTTCAGCTCGGTTCTCCCGATAGATCGTCACCGGCAATGTCCGGGTCATCGGGATGGGCTTCCACGTCACCGCGCTTCACATCATCGGTGGGTACTTGCTCCACAGCGGTGTCGTCATCGTCGGGCGGGCGCTGGTCGCGACTCAGGGGATTGGTGGGGGAAGGCAGCGGATACTCGGGGGTATCGTCGATATCGGAGTCTTTTGGATCAGCGTTCATAATGCACCTCTCAATGGACCTGAAAAGCAGATCCTGACATTTCGAGGACAACACCCTAGACGCGGTTCGATCAGAGAGACGATCGGTCGGCCCCACCGCAAAGCACGATCACTCGTCGTCTTCCTCGTCGTATTCGTCGTACTCGCAATTGCCCACATCGCCTGCGTCATCGGCATCGTTGAGCGGCACCGTGGCGTCGTCCATCAGAGACCCCGGATCTTCGTTGCCAGGATCGTTGATCGGACCTTCATCTTCCATGCCTTCGGTTTCCGGAGTCATGACATGCCTCAAAACGTTCAGGGGTGTATGAAGTTCGAGGCGTTCTACAGGCAAACGTTCCAGAGTCCTGGTGACAGAAACGAAAAACCCGGCACTGGGCCGGGTTTCTACTGTCACTCGATATCGAGTTAGCGATGCTTGTACTTATTTTTATGCTTGTGTTTGTGGTTGCCGCCACCGGAATGCGAGCTGCCGCTGTCATTACCCAGGTTGCTGCCCACCGCGCCACCGGCTGCACCGCCCAGGCCCGCACCAATGGTCGAGCCGGTAGAGCCGCCCAGGCTATTGCCGATCACTGAGCCGCCCGCTGCGCCGATACCGCCGCCAACAGCCGCTTCTGTTCGACTGCCCTTGCGCGCACCGACCGCGCTGCCTGCCGCACCGCCGACGCCGGCACCCACCGCGGCCCCTGTGCTGCCGCCTAGTTGACCGCCGACCACGTTACCCAACGCGCCGCCAAGACCACCGCCCACTGCAGCGGTGCCGTCGCCGGCAGCCATCGCACCCTGAGCAATCAAAAGTCCTAAAACCACCGTGGACAATGTCAAACGCATGATATGAACCTCTAATTTCCGCATCGGGGGAAGATCGTGCCGCGGATAGGCATCAGTCTGGCATCTGCGTCTATTGAACAACAAAGCAAATACCGACTGTACGAGATTTGAGCCGCACTATGGAAAAACGTTCCAAAATGAAAAAGCCCGGCATCGAGCCGGGCTTTTTCAGCGGATCATTCAGGATCAGTGACCCTTTTTGGACAGATTGCTGCCCACGCCGCCGCCCAATGCACCACCCAGACCCGCGCCGATGGTGGAACCTGTCTTGCCGCCCAGGCTATTGCCGATCACCGAACCGCCCGCCGCGCCGACACCGCCGCCGATGGCCGCTTTGGTGCGGCTGCCTTTGCGTGCTGCAACAGCACTGCCGGCTGCGCCCGCTACGCCAGCACCAATCGCTGCACCTGTGCTGCCGCCCATTTTCTGGCCGACCACATTACCCAGTGCGCCACCCAGACCACCACCGAGCGCGGCAGTGCCATCACCGGCAGCCATCGCACCTTGAGCAACCAAAAGGCCCAGAACCAGAGCAGGCAGTGTCAAACGCATAACGAGAACCTCAAAAGAAGGGGGAAACCGAAAGGCCGGAGATTGAATGCTTTAGAGGAGGCAAAGTCCAGACACAAACACGGAACAACCTCGTCATTGGCGACGGTTGGACAGCATTTATGGAAAAGGTTTTATGACAGGCAAAAAAAAGCCCGCTGGGGAGACGGGCCAGGGTACTGCTTTCTAACGGATGAGCTGAGACTACGTTGGCAGGTGTGAAAAGATTGTGAAAAAAACCACTAGTGCTCGCAATGTTGTAGGACATTTCCCCGCACTGCCTCCGAGCACGCTTTTTTTCCCTTCAAAAACAAGAAACCCCGCTCAATGGCGGGGCTCATACGAGTCACTGTTTACTTCCGGGAAGGCGCACCCAGCTTGGGCATGAATTTCGATTTCGGCCCTCGAGTTCGAGGCACCGTAGATTTTATTTTGTTGATTTTGATACGGTCTTCACCGAAGCTCGGCACATAGTCCGTCTGACCACACTGCACGCAATTATTGATCGGAAACTCTGCCCCATCGTCTTCGATATACGGCTCAGCCATATCTTCGCTCCTCTCAAAACGGATCGATACCGGCAAGCCCTATTTGCCTGAAAAATATCGACCACCCAGGATTTTGAGACTAGTCGGTCATTCCCGGACTTGTGATTCAGATTGTTACGTGCCCGACGAATGGCCAGCGCGGCGTCCTACCTCAGCTTGACCGCCGTCCCGGTCACAAACACCACCACCATCCCACCCTTGCCGGCCGGCATGCTGATCTCATAATCGAGCCCTACCACTGCATCCGCTTGAAGCGCCCGCGCCCGCTCCTTGATCTCGTCGGTGGCCTGAATCCGCGCATCCTTCAATGCCCGCTCCAAAGTTTGAGAACGCCCGCCGAAAAAATCCCGCATGCCTGCGAACAGATCGCGGATCACGTTAACGCCCTGCACCGACTCAGCGCTGACGATGTCCAGGTAAGCAGTGATTTGCCGACCTTCGATGGTGTGGGTTGTGGTGGTGATCATGAGATTTCCTTCTTCATAGAGGCACGCATTATTCCCAAGTGTGGAGATGATGAAAACAAAAAGCCCGGCATCAGTCGGGCTTGGGATAACCACTCAAGGCAACGTGGACAGATACTGCGCCAACGCTTCAAACGCCGGCAACGTCACTGGATCGTTGGCCAAGTTACTGGCGACCGGATGCGATGCATAGCGAACAATCACCATCTCGGCCTTCGGGTCGATATAGATGCGTTGCCCATGAACGCCACGCGCCATGAATGCGCCACCCTCCTTGTTCGTCACCCACCACATCGAGCGATAGCTCCAGCCCTGCAGCAAGTCATAACCGGCCTTGGCGAAAACCTGCTTGTCGCCGCCACGACGGATGTCGTCAATCACTGCTTTGGGCACAATTTGCTAACCGTTGAACGAGCCATCGTTGCGCAGCATCTCGCCAAAGCGTGCGAGGTCTCGCAAGCCAGTGTTCAAACCGCCGCCAGCAAACGGAGTACCGGTGGAATCCACCGTGAAATAGGCATCCTGCTCCGCACCTAGACGACTCCAGATACGCTCCGACAACAACTGCGCAACGTTGCGGCCGGTAACTCGGGCGATGATCCAGCCCAATACGTCGGTATTGACAGTCTTGTAGCCAAACGCGCTGCCGTGTTCGCCTTGTAGTTGAACCGTCTGCAAAAAACCGTAGTAACTTCGCGGGCCGGTGTAGTCCTTCGGCTTGGGCAAAGGGCTGCCGGCTTTGGCATGAGCCCGGACCTCGGCGTTGGGGTCCGCATAGTCTTCGCTGTATTTGAGGCCGGTCGTCATATCCAGGACCTGGCGCACCGTGGCGCTGCCAAATGCGGATGCCGACAGTTCGGGGACGTAATCGGCGACACGCTTGTTCGCATCGATCTTCCCTTAAGCCACCAACATCGCCCCCAGCGTGCCGACCACGGACTTGGTCACCGACATTGCCGCGTGCTGGCCTTCAGGTTTCAGCACACTCAAGTAACGTTCGTACACAACCTTTCCACGGTGCAGCACCACAATTCCGTCGGTGTAAGTGGCCGCGAGGGATTGGTCCCAGGTCATCGACGCTTTCGTGCCAAGCGGCACGAAACCAATTGTGTCGATCTCTTTATCTAGCGCGGACAGCAATGGAGCCGGTGCACCAAGGCCTCGTGAGACGTTGATCGTTGGCATCAGCTGACGGAAGTTCGAGACACTCCAACGCATCGCCGGGAACTGGAAATAGCTGCCATCCTCGAAACGCACGGTGCGGTCGACGGGCGGTGGGGAGCCGACCATCCAGCCGAGTTTTTCCGGGTCGCTGGTGGCTGCGTCGGGGAAGGTTTCGGGAGTTGCTGCGGCGGCGAATGACGACATGACGCACATCAGCAGAGCCGTGATCGATTGGCTGAAACAAGGGGAAACGGCGCGAGGGTTGGGCATAGAGGTCGATTCCGTTCGAAGGAGTTTGGCAGTCTAACAGGTCGACGGAACTCGCCTGAAAACGGAGCGTTGGGGGCGGCTTGAAAAGGTCGTACCCGAAAAGGAGCCAAGTCCTACATATCGTTCGGAAGTTGCGCGCCGCGCGCGCATTGCTCTGGCTGAGGTGGGTTCATATAGTCTGAGCGTCGCCTAACACGCGAGAGTAAATCCTTGAACGCCGACTTTTTTATCTAAAACCATCTACTGATCGCAGACCTCTTTGCGGATCGAACGCTTAGCGGCAAATTTGCCTCATGCACCTATTTAGGTACATTATATTTATGACTGATCTTGTACCTGTGCTCAATGTCCGTTTCTTTCGCACGGACGCTGAAAATGAACCGGTGCGTGACTGGCTTGCTGATCTTCCCCGCAACCATAGAAGGATGGTCGGTACAGACATCAAAACCGTTCAGCTTGGTTGGCCCATCGGTATGCCGGTGGTAAGAAAGCTGGATGCCGGGCTCTGGGAAATCAGGATTGATCTTGGCGACTCCATCGCACGCATTATTTTTACAGTTGTTGGATCCGACATGGTGCTACTTCATGGCTTCATCAAAAAAAGCCAAAAAACACCCGCGCCCGACATGGCTACCGCCAAACAGCGCAAAGCACGACT
Source organism: Pseudomonas sp. GM102 (assembly GCF_000282555.1). Taxonomy (NCBI): domain Bacteria; kingdom Pseudomonadati; phylum Pseudomonadota; class Gammaproteobacteria; order Pseudomonadales; family Pseudomonadaceae; genus Pseudomonas; species Pseudomonas sp. GM102. Next base: position 47,819 of record NZ_AKJB01000065.1, read on the forward strand.
ATGAGGCACAAAAGATGAACAAGCATATCGGATCTGACTTCGATGACTTCCTTGCTGAGCAAGGTCTTGCCGAAGAGGTTTCTGCCGCAGCTCTCAAGCGAGTCATTTCCTGGCAAATTGCTGAGGCTATGAAGCTGCAGCGTGTCAGCAAGAAAACCCTTGCCGAGCGGATGCATACAAGCCGCACCGCAGTGGATCGGGCACTCGATCAAAATGACTCAGGCATGACATTGGCCACGCTGGCCAGCGCTGCCCGCGCACTTGGCCAGCGAGTAGAGGTTCGTTTGATTCCTGAGAGCGACGAATCTCGCGCATAAATCCAGTTCCTTGCCTGCATGTCAAAACGCCAGTTTCAATGCTCGAGTCCTGATGAACTAGAGAAGCTTGATCAACACCGCAGTAATAGTTGCCACCGTCACGATCAGGCCAGTTGCAACGCCTACCGGATACCAAAAAATTTCATAGGTCATCTTGTCAGCTTCGGCGTTCAGCTTGCGCTGTTCAGCCATCAGCTTGACGATTTCCACGTGAACCTTTTTCAGCTCGGCCTGTTTCATGGGGAATTTCCTGCATAACGTGCGCGCGTCCGTTACGGATAATGGGGCGCTTCTTGTCTGCTGCCCTTTGAGTCATTTTGCACCCTGAAGGCGCAAAACCAATACTCCTCACAGTGCGACTCATATGAAGTGCCAAAACCGATGAAAGCCCCAAACCATCTGGCTTTCCAGCATTGCTTCCCACCCGCCTAACAATCGCCCTACATCAATTTCGGAAAGCGCCTTCGCTGATACCGCCACGCATGAAATCCAGACACCAGAAACCACAAAACCCCTGACTTCTCTCGAAATCAGGGGTTTTGGTTACATCGAATTTGGCGGTGAAGGAGAGATTCGAACTCTCGATACAATTTCTTGTATACACACTTTCCAGGCGTGCTCCTTAAGCCACTCGGACACTTCACCGTATCTCGTCAAACATGTTCTGTCTGTCGAGGCGCGCTAATGTAGTCGAAAGCTTTTCTGATGGCAAACTTTTTTTGCAGAATTTTCATGCGGTTAGCGATTTAGTCGTTCCGGCGAGTGCCGTGCCATGGCAAACCCGCCAATCTCCGGCTTCGCACCCTCTTCTATATAGAGGGGAATGCACGGCTGGCGTGGCAGGCAGCGCTTGCCGGGCGAGGAAAAGGGTGACCGGGTGGTCAGTCATGGCGCTTTACCTGGCCTACGGCGGTGGGTAACGTCTGCCTTACTTTATTAGAAGGATTGGCGTCATGAGTGAGTTGATTTCTTACCATCTCGAAGACGGTATCGCGACCCTGACCTTGAGCAATGGCAAGGTCAATGCCATCTCGCCGGATGTGATTGTCGCGTTTAACGCTGCGCTGGATCGGGCGGTGGAAGATCGGGCGGTGGTGATCATTACCAGTCAGCCGGGGATTTTTTCGGGCGGTTACGACTTGAAGGTGATGACGGCCGGCCCTGACGAGGCCAGAGCACTAGTGGCAGCCGGTTCGACATTGGCCCGTCGCCTGCTGTCGCACCCGTACCCGGTGGTCGTGGCGTGCCCTGGGCATGCGGTGGCCAAGGGTGCGTTTATTCTGTTGTCGGCTGACTACCGCATTGGTGTCGATGGCCCGTTTAGCATTGGCTTGAACGAAGTGCAGATCGGTATGACCATGCACCACGCCGGTATTGAGCTGGCGCGTGATCGTCTGCGCAAGTCGGCGTTTCATCGTGCAGTGATCAATGCCGAGATGTTCAATCCGCAGAGTGCTGTGGATGCCGGCTTCCTTGATGTGGTGGTGTCGGCCGAAGAGCTGCAAGGCGCAGCGCTGGCGGCGGCTCGTCAGTTGAAGAAGCTCAACATGATCGCCCACAAGAACACCAAGCTGAAAGTGCGCAAGGCGCTGTTGGAGACGCTGGACAACGCGATCATCCTGGATCAGGAGCATATGGGTTAAGCCCGAACGCGTTACACCGAAAAGCCCGACCGTCGTGTCGGGCATTTTCTTACGTGTATGGTTTAAAACCTTACAACCGCTCTAGACCGCCTCTGACCCATAAGTCGGAAACATGCGCTCAAACATCGGTTATCTCCCACTTCTATAGCGGCAATTGCCGAAAATAGTGCACATCCGTACACTGCGCCACCTTTTGTCCCGGTGGGCCCTTTAAATGCTGTTTGTGTTTCGTATGTTATTGATGGGCTTGCACTTTATTCTGGCTGGCGTGCTTGGAGTATTCCTCGGTCTATGCCGGCCGTTTAATCCGGACAACAGCCGTTTATGCGCGCGTCTGTATGCGTGGCCGGCGATGTGCATTTTGCGTTTGCGGGTGAAAGCAGACGTCGGGCCGTTGATGGATAAGCCTGACAGCTGCGTGATCATTGCTAACCACCAGTCCAACTACGACCTGTTTGTGTTCGGCAACGTGGTGCCCCGCCGTACCGTGTGCATTGGCAAGAAGAGCCTGAAGTGGGTGCCTTTGTTCGGGCAGTTGTTCTGGCTGGCCGGCAATGTGTTGATTGACCGCGGCAATGCGCACAAGGCACGCCAGTCGATGCTGACCACGACTCGCACCTTGCAGCATGAAGACACCTCGATCTGGGTCTTCCCGGAAGGCACCCGTAACCTCGGTGAAGAGCTCCTGCCGTTCAAGAAAGGCGCGTTCCAGATGGCAATTGCCGCCGGGGTACCGATCGTGCCGGTGTGTGTCAGCAGTTACGTCAAACACATGCGTTTGAACCGCTGGCGCAGTGGGAAGATTCTGATCCGTTCGCTGCCGGCGATTCCTACGGCTGGATTGAGCCTGGATGACATGCCCATGCTGATTGCCCAGTGCCGTGAGCAGATGCGCGAGTGCATCGACTCGATGGATCGGCAACTGCAAGCTGCCTGAAAGAAACCCGCCCTGTGCGGGTTTCTTTTGCCTGCGAACTCTACGGATTTTGCTGACTCTCAAGCAGCAGACAAGGTTAAGCTGAATCCTGACTGGCACCGCCAGTCTTTACCAATAGAAAGCAGCTAATAAGAAGTGAATCACCATCATGGGTAGAGTCGTTGCTGCTGCGGTTTACAGCGCCGGTAAAAAAGTCACCAATATCACCCTCGACGAAGGCGCTGCCTGGGCTGCCAAGCCTGGCCACTTTGTGTGGATTGGCCTCGAAGAACCGAACGCCCAGGAGCTGTTCAACCTGCAACGCCAGTTCAACCTGCACGAACTGGCCATCGAAGATGCCCTGGAAAAACACAGCCGACCGAAACTGGAGACGTTCGGCGACGCGCTGTTTATCGTGACGTATTCGCCGGTCCGCAAGGAAGGAAAACTGGAGTTCATCGAGACTCATATCTTCGCCGGAAAAGGCTACATCATTACCGCACGCAATGGTCATTCAGCGTCCTACGCCTATGTCCGACAGCGTTGTGAGGCGCGGCCGCTGCTGCTGGAGCACGGGGAAGATTTCGTACTCTATGCCATCCTCGACTTCGTGATTGAAAACTATCAGCCCGTGGGTGAAGCGATCCATGCCGAGATCGATGAGCTGGAACACAACGTCATGCGCAGCTCCTTGAACGAGCATGACATCCAGAAACTCCACAGCCTGCGCCGCGATGTATTGCGCTTGCGCCGGTATGCGGCACCGATGGTGGAGATCGGTGAGGAACTGCAAAAGCTGAGTTTTCCGTTCATCGACAAGAACATGCGCCCGTATTTCCGTGATGTGCAGATTCATGTCACGCGGCAGATGGAAGACCTGACGACCCTGGCGGACATTGCCAGCCAGACCATCGAGGTCGGGGTATTGCTGGAGGCGTCACGCCAGAGTGTGGTGCAGCGCAAGTTTGCAGCGTGGGCGGCGATTCTGGCGTTCCCGACGGCGGTGGCCGGGATCTACGGGATGAACTTCGAGAACATGCCGGAGTTGAGTTGGCATTACGGGTATTTCGGGGTATTGGGATTTATCACCGTTGGGTGCGTCGGTTTGTGGACGAGCTTCAAGCGGTCGGGGTGGTTGTAGTCGAGACCGAGGCGTCTGCGCAGTTCGCGGGCAAGCCTCGCTCCTACAAGAGCACCGAACCCCCTGTAGGAGCGAGGCTTGCCCGCGAAGCTTTCAAGGCTTAACCGACTCACCCTCAGGCTTATGCGCCACAAACCGCATCATCCACTCTGCGACGGTAGTGCCGTGATGCTCGTGTTCAAGACTGGCCATACCTTTCGAATAAATCTGCTCGCCCAGCGCTTCCTGACGAATATCCAGCAACGCCCGTGAGTAATCGTGAATGAACTCCGGATGCCCCTGGAAGCACAGCACTTGATCGTTGATGTGGTACGCGGCGAACGGGCAGAAATCACTCGAAGCAATCACCGTGGCGTTTTCCGGGAGCGCGGTGACCTGATCCTGATGGCTGATCAGCAGCGTCAGTTCTTCCCTCACCGGGCTCATCCACGGCGCCTTGGCAGCGAGTTTGTATTTGTGGGTGCCGACACCCCAGCCTTGGGTCGCCCGCTCGCTCTTGCCACCCAACAGCAGCGCCAGCAGTTGATGGCCGAAGCACACGCCCAGCAGTTTGTCGCCGCGCTCATAACGTTTCAGCAGGTACGTCTTGAGGGTTTGAATCCACGGGTCGGTGCCGAAGGAATCGGCCTTGCTGCCGGTAACCAGATACGCATCAAAGGTCAGGTCATCGCTGGGATAATCGCCCTGCATCACGTTGTACACGGTGAACTCGGCAGCGATGGGTTGCTGCGAAAACAGACGCTGGAACATCTGCCCGTAACCCTGATATTGATCGACCAGTTCCGGACGCAGGATGTCGGTTTCCAGAATGCAGATGCGTAACGACATAAAAAATACCTGACACGTGAAGGGAATAATGCACACCCCCAGAGCCTGCCTTGAAACACGGTGGCAAGGCAAGCCCCGGAACGCGTCATCGGTCCCTTAGAACGCCCCTTAAAACAACGCGTCTTTGGCGGCTTTCTCCAGCAGCAGTGCAGGTGGAGTGAAGCGCTCGCCGTACTGCTCGGCCAGGTATTGGGCGCGGGCGACAAAGTCTTTCACGCCGTACTGATTGATGAACTGCAGCGCACCGCCGGTCCAGGCTGCGAAGCCGATGCCGAAGATCGAACCGACGTTGGCATCCGCCGTCGAGGTCAGCACGCCCTCTTCCATACAGCGCACGGTTTCGATGGCTTGTACGAACAGCAGTCGATCGCGTATGTCCTGCGGTGAAATCTGCCCATCGGCTTTCTCGAAACGGCTTTTCAGCTCTGGCCACAAATGCTTCTGCCCTGTGGCCGGGTAATCGTAGAAACCACCTCCAGCGGCCTTGCCCGGACGCTTGAACTCCTTGAGCAACAAGTCAATCACGGCGAATGCCGGGTGCTCAATCAGGGTTTTCCCTTCTGCTCGCAGGTCTTTCGCTGTTTGCTCGCGGATATGGCTCATGAGGCTGAGGGAAACTTCGTCGGAGATCGCCAGAGGTCCGACGGGCATACCGGCCTTGCGCGCTTCGGTCTCGATCATCGGCGCGCTCACGCCTTCGCCGAGCATGGCGATGCCTTCGTTGGTGAAGGTGCCGAACACCCGCGAGGTAAAGAAGCCGCGACTGTCGTTGACCACAATCGGCGTTTTCTTGATTTGCAGGACGAAATCGAAACCGCGAGCCAGGGTTTCGTCGCTGGTATGGACGCCCTTGATGATTTCCACCAACGGCATTTTCTCCACGGGACTGAAGAAATGCAGGCCGATGAATTTCGTCTGGTCCGGCACGGCAGTGGCCAAACCGCTGATCGGCAAGGTCGAGGTGTTGGAGGCGATAACCGCGTCCGGGCCGACGACGGTTTGCGCGGCTGATGAGACCTTGGCCTTCAGTTCGCGATCTTCAAACACCGCTTCAATGATCAAATCGCAACCGGCCAGATCCGCATCGTTTTCGGTGGCATGGATTCGCGCCAAAATATCCTCGCGCTGCTCACGAGTTAACTGACCACGCGCAACTTTCTTGTCCAGCAACGTCGCCGAGTGGGCCTTGCCCTTCTCTGCCGCGGCGAGGTTGATGTCTTTGAGCACCACGTCGATGCCGGCTGATGCGCTGACAAACGCGATGCCCGCGCCCATCATCCCGGCGCCGAGCACGCCGACTTTCTTCGTCACGCAAGGCGCTATGCCTTGGGGCCGCGAGCCGCCGGCATTGATTTCATTGAGCTGGAACCAGAACGTGCCAATGAGGTTTTTCGACACCTGGCCGGTGGTCAGCTCGGTGAAGTAGCGGGTTTCGATCAGGTGCGCGGTGTCGAAATCCACTTGAGCGCCTTCCACCGCAGCACAGAGGATTTTCTCCGGCGCGGGCAGGCAGCCCTGGGTTTTGCTGCGCAGAATCGATGGCGTGATAGCAAGCATCGGCGCGAGCTTGGGATCCGACGGCGTGCCGCCAGGAATCTGATAACCCTTCACGTCCCAGCGCTGCACAGCGTCCGGGTGATCGACAATCCACGCCCGCGCCTTGGCCATCAGTTCATCGCGATCGGCGGCCAACTCGTCGATCAACCGCGCCTGCAACGCCTGTTGCGGGCGGATTTTCTTGCCTTCAAGCAGATACGGCAGGGCTTTTTCAATGCCCAGCATACGGACCATGCGCACCACCCCGCCGCCGCCCGGCAACAGGCCGAGGGTGACTTCCGGCAGGCCAAGCAGCACCGACGGATTGTCGAGCGCCACCCGGTGATGGCACGCCAGACAGATTTCCCAACCACCGCCAAGTGCCGCGCCGTTAATGGCGGCGACCACCGGTTTTCCGAGGGTTTCCAGGGTGCGCAGTTGACCCTTGAGGATCAGCACCATGTCGTAAAAGGCTTTGGCTTCGGGTTTGCCGACTTTGATCAGTTCATTGAGGTCGCCGCCGGCGAAGAAGGTTTTCTTGGCCGAAGTGATGATGACGCCGGCAATGGCGTCCTTTTCAGCGACCAATCGGGCGACGCAGGTGGCCATGGCGTCGCGGTAGACCGCGTTCATGGTGTTGGCACTCTGGCCCGGCATATCGATGGTCAGGACAACGATTTGATCCTGGCCCTTTTCGTAACGGATGGCTTGGGTCATGGCAATGTTCCTTGAAGTCAGGGCTCAGAGGCGTTCGATGATGGTGGCAATGCCCATGCCGCCGCCGACACACAATGTCGCCAGGCCATAGCGCAGACGCCGGGCTTCCAGTTCATCGAGCAGCGTGCCGAGAATCGCGCAGCCGGTGGCGCCGAGCGGGTGGCCCATGGCGATGGAGCCGCCGTTGACGTTGACCTTGTCCGGGTCGATGGCCATGTCCTTGATGAACTTGAGCACCACCGAGGCGAACGCCTCGTTGACTTCGAACAGGTCGATGTCTTCGACCCGTAGCCCGGCCTTGGCCAGCGCCTTGCGGGTCGCCGGCGCGGGGCCGGTGAGCATGATGGTCGGATCGGTGCTGGTGACCGCCGTGGCAACGATTCGCGCTCGCGGCTGCAAGCCCAGCGCCCGGCCCTTCGCTTCGGAGCCGATCAGCATCAGCGCCGCGCCATCGACGATCCCGGAGCTGTTGCCCGGCGTGTGCACGTGGTTGATCCGCTCGACCTGGCTGTAAACCCGCAATGCGGTGGCGTCGAAGCCCATTTGCCCGATCATTTCGAAGCTCGGCTTGAGCTTGCCCAGGCCTTCCATCGTTGAGTCGGCACGAATGAACTCATCGTGATCGAGCAGGATGATGCCGTTCTGGTCCTGCACCGGCACCAGCGACTTGTTGAATGAACCATTCGCCCGCGCCCGCGCCGCCTTCTGCTGCGAGTGCAACGCGAAGGCATCGACGTCCTGACGGCTGAAACCTTCAATCGTGGCGATCAGGTCCGCACCCACGCCCTGGGGCGTGAAGTGGTTGTGCAAATTGGTTTCCGGGTCCAGCGCCCAAGCCCCGCCATCGCTGCCCATGGGCACGCGGGACATCGACTCGACGCCACCGACCACCACCAGGTCTTCGAAGCCGGAACGCACTTTCATCGCACCGAGGTTCACCGCTTCCAGACCCGACGCGCAGAAGCGATTGAGCTGCATGCCGGCCACGCTGACGTCCCAATCGGCTACCTGCGTGGCGGTCTTGGCGATGTCGGAGCCCTGATCGCCGATGGGCGTCACGCAGCCGAGCACCACGTCATCGACCTGACTGGTGTCCAGGGACGTGCGCTGCTGCAGCGCCGTCAACAATCCGGCCACCAGATTCACTGGCTTGACGCTGTGCAAGGCGCCATTGGCCTTGCCTTTACCACGGGGCGTGCGTAACGCGTCGAATATCAAAGCCTGGGTCATGACGTCCTCGAAACCTGATGGTGAATGAAGATCAAAAGATCGCAGCCTTCGGCGGCTCCTGCAGGAGTCCCGTGTGACCCTGATCTTTATGCCCTCACCTTATGCCGAGCAGCCGTGGATTCAATGACCACAGCGCTCATTGGCGTTGACGGTCACGCTCAGACGAACGGTAGTCTGCTATCGGATAAACCGATTCCCGTCACCAAGCTGTCTAGCAAACGGGCGCCCAAGAAGCTGGCCATAAGCCTCATGCCTTTTTAAAAGCGATGAGTGCTCAGCACATACGAAATGGATCTAAGCCAATCGTGACGCGGGCCCTAAGGTAAACCTGTACGAAGTTGTCGTCGGGTTTTGCCGAGGCACTCGTCCTACAAGGAAGTGCAGCGCTCTGCCGTCATGGAGATAGGCAGGCAGGCATCAGGAAATAACAAAAAAGGCGGTCAAGCCATGTTCAAGCAATCGAAAGTTCGTCAAGCCGGGCTCATTCTATTCGCCACTACACTGTTGTTGATTTTGCCGAACCTGACCAAGGTGATTGGCTGATCGAGCATCAGGGTTTTCATTTCGCCTGATAAAAATGTAATTGGCTCGCTACCCGGGTCAGCGTGGCTGTGCCAACCTTTGCGGCACTTCCACGACATGGACGGCGATCACTTGAAAACGCTCATTCTATTTTGGGCCTTGCTGCTCAGCATGCCTCTGTCTGCCGCACAGCTGAATCTTGAGCTGGGCGCGAGTTCTCGCACCTGGCAGACCGAGCAATTGCTCAAGCATCCTCAGGTTCAGACCATCACGATCACTAACGACGTTTCCTACAAACGGGACATGAGCTATCGCGCCGTGCCGTTGGCGGCGTTGTTGACGGGCATCAAGCCTGACGATCATCTGCAAGCCGTTGCCCTGGACGGTTTTGCCGCCGAACTGGCCGCCGCACCGTTGCTCAATACCCAAGGCGCGCGGGCCTGGCTGGCGATTGAAGACCCGGCCAGGCCGTGGCCACCGTTGTCAGAGGGCAAGCCCAGTGCGGGGCCGTTTTACCTGGTCTGGACCGATCCGCAAACGGGCAATATCAGCCCCGAGCAATGGCCGTTCGAAGTAGCGAGCATCAAGCGCATGGCCCCGGTGGCCGAGCGCTTCCCTGCCCTGCTGCCCGACCCTGCGCTGAAGGCGGACGATCCAGTGAACAAGGGCTTTGCGCTGTTTCAGAAGAACTGCCTGGCGTGTCATCGACTCAATGGCGCGGGGGATGCGCAGTTCGGGCCGGACCTGAATATTCCGTTCAACCCGACCGAGTACTTCGGCGCGGATTTCCTCAAACGCTACATTCGTGATCCGCAGAGCTTGCGTCAGTGGCCACAGGCGAAGATGCCGGCGTTCGCGACGACGGTGTTGCCGGAGGGGGATCTGGAGTTATTGGTGGGGTATTTGAAGCACATGGCGGGGCGCAAGGTGAAGCCCTGAAGACATCCTTCCTGTCAGTGATCGTTCCCACGCTCTGCGTGGGAATGCCTCCACGGACGCTCCGCGTTCGGCTTTGGATGTGACGCAGAGCGTCACGGGCTGCATTCCCACGCAGAGCGTGGGAACGATCGATGGTAGGTTACTGCTGTTGCACTGAGATCACCGGCGCTGGCGTCGGCGAGACCAACACCTTCGCATGCATCTGCTCCCCCCCACCGCCACGACGCATGCCGCGCACCGGGCAGGCGTCGAGGTAATCCAGCCCCACAGCCAGTTTCAGGTGACGCTCCGGGCGGGCCAGTTCGTTGGTCACGTCGAAGCTGTACCAGGCGTCATCCAGCCAGGCTTCAGCCCAGGCGTGACTGGCCAGGTGTTCGCTGTTCTCGCTGTACAAATACCCCGACACATAACGCGAGGGAATGCCCAGGCTGCGGGCACAGGCGAGAAACGCATGGGTGTGGTCCTGGCAGACCCCGGAACGCCCGGCGAAAGCCTGGGCGGCACTGGTGTCAACTTCAGTGGAACCCGGCGTATAAGTCATGTGCTGGTTCAGACCATGCATCAAATCGATCAGCGCCGTACGATCCCGGCGCTGCTTGCACGCCTTCTCGGCGAATGCACGCAGCGCTTCGTCGGCCTCGGTCAGGCGCGTGAAGCGCAGGAACGGCAGCGCCGACTGGCTTTCATGCTCGGCTTCGCGCAGCTCGTCGATGTCTACCTGCCCACGGGCGCCGATAATGATTGCCTCGTGGGGTTCGTCCAGCGTCAGCACATGCAGAATGTTGCCGAACGGATCGAGTTGCGCGCGCACCGGGCGTGGCAAATCGAGCTGCCAGCTGAGCACGTGTTGGCGTTCGCTGTCGTGGGGAGTCAGTCGCAGGTACTGGATGCTCGCCCGCACCTGATCTTCGTAGTGATAGGTGGTCTCGTGGCTAATGGAAAGTCTCATGCAGCCTCCAGATAGGAACTGTGTATGGCATTGCCCAACTGGCGCACCAGCGGGATGAACTCGGTCAGCCAGGCGTGCAGGCCTTCGTCGAGAATTTCGTTGATACCGGTGTAGCGCAGGCGTGCATCCATTTCTGCCGCCAAGCGCTGGGCAGGACGGCCGTTGGCCCCCGGCAGGCTGGCGAGGATCTGGTCGATTTCTTCGGTGCAGGCCCGCAGGGAGCGCGGCACGTCGGCGCGCAGCAATAACAATTCGGCCACATGCCGGGCGCCAGGGGCGTCGCGGTAGATCTCGGTATAGGCCTCGAACGATGACAAGGCCCGCAGCAAGGCACTCCACTGGTAATAAGCGTGGGCCGTGCCGTCGCGGACCGCTTCGGCCTGATCGCCGGCCATTTCGTAACGGGCGTCGAGCAGGCGCAAGGTGTTGTCAGCCCTTTCGATAAAAGTGCCCAAACGAATGAACCGGAACGCGTCGTTACGCATGATGGTGCCGTAGGACGCGCCGCGGAACAGGTGCGAACGTTCCTTGATCCACTCACAGAAACGGCTCATGCCGTAGCGACTCAAGCCCTGCTCGGCGATTCCGCGAATTTCCAGCCAGGTGGCGTTGATGTTTTCCCACATGTCGGCGGTGATTCGCCCACGCACCGCATGGGCGCTGGCTCGCGCGGCACCGAGGCAGCTGTAGATGCTCGCCGGGTTGGCCGCATCCAGAGCGAAAAAATGCAGCAGCCGTTCGGCGTGCAAATCGCCGTGGCGCTCCAGGTAATCGTCCAGAGTGCCGGTGATCAGCAACGGCATGGCGAGTTCGTGCAAGCCATCGCCACGTCCATCCTGTGGCATCAGTGACAGCGAATAACTGATGTCGAGCATCCGTGCGAGGTTTTCCGCCCGTTCCAGGTAACGCGACATCCAATACAGATCCGAGGCAGTTCTACTTAACATGGCAGGCTTCCTTCAATCCTCGACCACCCAGGTGTCCTTGGTTCCGCCACCCTGGGAGGAATTCACCACCAGGGAGCCTTCGCGCAAGGCGACACGGGTCAAACCGCCGGGCACAACCCGGGTTTCGCGGCCAGACAATACAAACGGACGCAGGTCGATATGGCGTGGAGCGATGCCGTTTTCGACAAAGGTCGGACAGGTCGATAAAGACAACGTCGGTTGAGCGATGTACGCGTGGGGCTTGGCTTTGATCCGCTCGCGGAAAGATTCGATTTCCGCCGCCGTCGCCGCTGGCCCCACCAGCATTCCGTAACCACCGGAGCCTTGGGTTTCCTTGACCACCAGTTCTGGAAGATTGGCCAGCACGTGGGACAGCTCAGAGGGATTACGACATTGCCATGTCGGCACGTTCTTCAGGATCGGCTCTTCATCCAGGTAGAAACGAATCATGTCAGTGACGAAGGGGTACACCGACTTGTCATCCGCGACCCCGGTGCCGATGGCATTCGCCAGCACCACGTTGCCGGAACGGTAGGACGACAACAGCCCTGGAACGCCAAGCATCGAGTCCGGGTTGAACGCCAGTGGATCGAGGAAAGCATCGTCGAGGCGACGGTAGATCACGTCGACGGCTTTCGGCCCGTCTGTGGTGCGCATGAACACCTTGTCATCGCGCACGAAAAGGTCCGCGCCTTCCACCAGTTCAACGCCCATTTCCCGGGCCAGAAACGCATGCTCGAAAAACGCGCTGTTGAAGCGACCCGGCGTCAGCACCACCACGCTCGGGTTGTCGATCGGGCTGGAGCTTTTCAGGGTATCGAGCAACAGGTTCGGATAGTGGTCGATCGGCGCGATGCGCTGGGCGGCGAACAACTCGGGGAACAGGCGCATCATCATCTTGCGGTCTTCGAGCATGTAGCTCACGCCGCTGGGGGTACGAAGGTTGTCTTCGAGCACGTAGTACGTGCCGTCGCCATCGCGTACCAGGTCGACGCCGGAAATGTGCGAATAGATATCGCGGTGCAGATCCAGCCCTTGCATCGCCAACTGGTATTGCTCGTTGGCCAGCACTTGCTCGGCCGGGATGATGCCGGCCTTGATGATGCGCTGCTCGTGGTAGAGGTCGGCAAGGAACATGTTCAATGCCTTGACCCGCTGAATGCAGCCGCGCTCGACGACCCGCCATTCACTGGCGGGGATGCTGCGGGGGATGGTGTCGAAGGGAATCAGGCGCTCTGTCCCCTGCTCATCACCATAGAGCGTGAAGGTAATCCCGGCACGATGAAATAACAGGTCGGCCTCGCGTCGCCGTTGGGCCAAAAGCTCGTCAGGCGTTTCGGCCAGCCAACGGGCAAACTCCCGATAATGCGGGCGGACCTGGCCGCCGGCGTCGTACATCTCATCAAAATAGGTGCGGATCATGCCGTACTCCTTGTCACCCGGACATCCAGGCCTTCGCAAGGCCCGTGCCATCGGCATAAACGCTTTGATATCAATCAGTTGGATAATGACGCCGCACGCACCGCACCAATCCTGTGCGGTAAATGCCCCAACCTGATCGCCCCCGCTTCATGGCGAAGCAATGCTGTCGCCTATCAGCAGCATAGCCAGAGTTGATTTCACTGCCCGGGGGGCGGTGCGGATAATCCGCGCATTTGCTGGAGAAACTTACCGAACTTCCCTTTAACCGCCTGCTCAGGCGGTTTTTTTGTTTTTTTGAAACGTTATGAATCAAAAACCCAGATCAAAAGATCGCTGCCTCGTTTCACTCGACAGCTCCTACAGGAGAACGCAGGCTGCGATCTTTGGCCTTTGCAAACCGCACAAACGAAAACGGCCAACCCAAAGGTTAGCCGTTGCTGAGTGTTGTCACTGTTCATAAAGTTATGCGAGTAACCCTCGTACCTCCTGCTTGACGCCCCATCCTTCGATGATACCGCCCAGAGGCTCGACCACCGCCTCGAAGTCCTGCTCAAAGTCGCCGATCCCGTCATAGGTGGCGTACATCACTTTGCTCAGTTCCAGATGCCACGCGCCGTCATCGCGCACGCTGATCTGGGCATTCAAGGATTCACCACAAAAATGACCTGCCGCCCTGCGTGCCCGCTCCTCGTCCGGAAAAATGGCGTAGAACTCGATGGGATGGAATCGTGAAAAGTCGAAACCGCCTTCTTTCATGCGGCGCAGCACGCTGCTGCTGATGTCTTCTTGATAGGCTGTGCTCATGAAACGTCCCCCTCAGACTGATGGATAGACTTTCCGTATTCCCTGCACTTTCAACCGATTGGTGAGAGCGATACGGCAACAGAGGTTGCCGACGGGAAACAAGCATGTAGCTGACAAGACCAGACCTTAGCGAGTCATTCGCTGATCTCGCTTGCAGAGTAGCCCCAAGATAGAGGTGCTGCCAAGGTCTGGGTGTGAATGTGAATGTGACAAGAGGTGTATCAGATCGGGGTAATACTGATGATTTCAATGCTGTTCTGGGATTTCAGACTTTTGACGGTCGGATCAGCGGTACGACCCTCCAGATCATTGAGATCCAGTTCGGCAGCGACCGGCAGGCACCGGGCGCGAATGAGTTTGGCGGCTTGCTCGCTGTTCGGGCATTCCTCGCACTCGAAGAGTTCGTCCACAGTTTCACCGTGATCATCCACGAAAGTGATTTTCCACTTTTGCATCGGTGCCTCCTCGATAAAACCCATGGGTGGGCTTACTTCTATCTGGACTTTACCCCTCACTGATCGTTCAACGGATTACCGCATGTCGGCATGAAAAAACACAGAACCTGTGGGAGCGTGGTTTGCCCGCGATAGGATCGCCGCGTTGCAGCTGACAGACCGCAGCGCCTGCATCGCGGGCAAGCCACGCTCCCACAGGTTCAGTGTTGCAGGCGAAACCAATCAGATCCGCACATTGCCTCGTGGCCCGGCGATGGCCCAGATGATCAGGCCCAGGACCGGCAGCAGGAGGATCAATAGCACCCAGATGATTTTCATCCCGGTCTCGGCGCCACTTTTAAGCACGTTGATGATGGCCCAGATGTCGAGGGCAAGAATAATCAAGCCAACCAGGCTGTTGAACGTGGAACCCATGGTGACGCTCCCGAAGAGTGGTATGCCCTCTTAGGATAGTCGGGCCTTGCGAGGGTTCCGTTTTATTAGCGCCGTAGACGGCTTCAGACGTGGATCGCGACTTTCAGGGCTTCCAGGGAGGGCGCCGCGGCGATGCCGACTTCGGCGCACAACTCCAGCACCCGTGGCACGTCGTTACCGTAGACCAGCACCACTTGCAGGTCGTCGTCGAGCAACTGGCTGAAGTTCATCAGCGTGTAACCGCCGTTTTCCTTGTTCATGCTGCTCATCTGCACCTGAATGCGATTGAGCGCCGTGAGGGCTTCGGTCTTGGCCAGTTGCTTGGGTTTGATGTTGAAATCGACGCCGGGGCCGAACGAAGCGACGATCTGCGCGAACAGGTCCATGTAGGTGTCGGCCTGGAACAATACGGTTTCCGGCAAGCTGCCGACGACCACCCACTCACCCAACGGGATCGGGAAGGTGTCGTCGTAGTTGATGTCCGGATTGGCCGCCAGAAAAACCTCTGGATCGGCGTAGGCCTGAGCCGCTTCGTCAGCGACTTTCAGGATTTCGTCATCGCTCATGCACCCGGAGCTGATTTTGCTGATGAGTTCGACGAGTGCGGCTTTCATGAGGTGGATCCTGTAGCGAGGGAGATTTGAGGGCGCGAAGGATAACGCATTTTTTGGCGAGGGAGCTTGCTCCCGCTGGGTTGCGAAGCAGCCCCAAAATCAGCCACCGCAGTCGTTCAGATAGACCGCATTCGCCGGGTTTACGACTGCTT
>NZ_AKJB01000066.1:0-30409 GCF_000282555.1 Pseudomonas sp. GM102
CGCTTGAGTGCGTAGCACTCACAAAAATTGGCAATGATTGTCAGATTTTTGGGGCCGCTACGCAGCCCAGCGCGAGCAAGCTCGCTCGCCACAAAGGTACGCACGATCCAAGAGCGAGCCTAAATGAACAGCATTAGGTCAAGGAGCGGCGTTTTTCCGTTTGGAGCGAAATACAAGATTCACCTGTATTTCGCACGCCTCAGGCGTTTCAGCTCCAGGGACGGTCTCCATTCTCGTCCTTGATGCGGGTCGGCAGGCCCATCACATCCAGCGCCTTGAGGAACGGCTCGGCCGGCAGCTCCTCGACGTTGGCCATGCGCTGCACATCCCACTCGCCACGTGCGACCAGCAGGGCTGCCGCCACAGGTGGCACGCCAGCGGTATAGGAAATGCCCTGGCTGTCGGTTTCGGCAAAGGCTTCTTCGTGGTCGGCGACGTTGTAGATGAACACTTCGCGCGGCTGGCCATCCTTGGTGCCTTTTACCAGATCGCCGATGCAGGTCTTGCCAGTGTAGCCAGGCGCCAGCGAGCTCGGATCAGGGAGCACGGCCTTGACCACTTTGAGCGGCACGACTTCCAGGCCTTCAGCGGTTTTGACCGGTTGCTCGGAGAGCAGGCCGAGGTTCTTGAGTACGGTGAACACATTGATGTAGTGCTCGCCGAAGCTCATCCAGAAACGCACGTTGGGCACGCCGAGGTTCTTCGACAGGGAGTGCACTTCATCGTGTCCGGTCAGGTACAGGTTCTGCGCCCCTACGACCGGCAGGTCGTCGGTACGTTTGACTTCGAACATTGTGTTGCTGGTCCACTGACTGTTCTGCCAGCTCCACACTTGTCCGGTGAATTCGCGGAAGTTGATTTCCGGATCGAAATTGGTGGCGAAATATTTGCCATGGGAACCGGCATTGACGTCGAGAATGTCGATCGAATCAATACGGTCGAAATACTGTTGTTGTGCCAACGCTGCATAGGCGTTGACCACACCCGGGTCGAAGCCCACACCGAGGATCGCCGTGATGTTCTTCTCTTTGCACTCCTCGAGGTGCTTCCACTCGTAGTTGCCGTACCAGGGCGGCGTCTCGCAGATTTTGCCCGGTTCTTCGTGAATCGCGGTGTCCAGGTAGGCCACGCCGGTATCGATGCAGGCACGCAGCACCGACATGTTGAGGAAGGCAGAACCGACGTTGATGACGATCTGCGATCCGGTTTCGCGGATCAGCGCCTTGGTCGCCTCGACGTCCATAGCGTTCAGCGAGAAGGCCTTTATGTCGGCGGGCTCTTTGAGGCTGCCCTTGGCCTTGACGCTGTCGATGATGGCCTGGCATTTGGAGATGTTGCGCGACGCGATAGCAATACGACCGAGTTCATCGTTGTGCTGCGCGCACTTGTGGGCCACCACCTTGGCGACACCTCCTGCACCAATGATAAGCACGTTCTTCTTCAATTTTTCTCTCTCTCCTTCTCTGCCAGCTTACGAAAGGCTGGACATGTAGTCGTTGTAACCGAACTCACGAACCACCTCGACTGTACCGTCGAGTTGTTTCACTACGATGGACGGCATTTTCAGGCCGTTGAACCAGTTCTTCTTGACCATGGTGTAACCCGCGGCGTCGACGAACGACAGCCGATCGCCGATGGCCAAGGGACGATCAAATTGATACTCACCGAAAATGTCGCCGGCCAGGCAGGATTTGCCGCACACCATGTAGGTGTGTTCGCCCTCGCTGGGCGTCAGCTTGGCATTCAGGCGATAGATCAGCAGATCGAGCATGTGTGCCTCGATGGAGCTGTCCACTACGGCCAGGTGCTTGCCGTTGTAGAGGGTGTCGAGCACGGTGACTTCCAGCGACGCGCTCTGGGTGATGGCGGCTTCGCCCGGCTCCAGGTAGACCTGCACGCCGTATTTCTGCGAAAAGGCCTTGAGCCGCGCGCAGAACTCGTCGATCGCATAGCCTTCACCGGTGAAGTGAATGCCGCCGCCCAGGCTGACCCACTCGACCTTGTGCAGCAGATGGCCGAACCGTTCCTCGATGGTGCACAGCATCTGGTCGAACAGGCCGAAGTCGGCGTTCTCGCAGTTGTTGTGGAACATGAAGCCCGAGATCTGCTCGATGACCTGTTCGATCTTCACCGGATCCCACTCGCCCAGACGGCTGAATGGCCGCGCCGGATCGGCTAGCAGGTAATCTGAGCTGCTCACCTGCGGATTGACCCGCAGACCGCGCACCTTGCCTGCTGAAGCCTCAGTGTAGCGCTGCAACTGACCGATGGAGTTGAAGATGATCTTGTCGCAGTTGTCGAGCATCTCCTCGATCTCGTCGTCGGCCCAGGCCACGCTGTAGGCGTGGGTCTCGCCAGCGAATTTCTGCCGACCGAGCTTGAGCTCGTAGAGCGACGACGACGTAGTGCCGTCCATGTATTGCTGCATCAGGTCGAACACCGACCAGGTGGCGAAGCACTTGAGTGCCAGCAGGGCCTTGGCCCCGGACTGTTCGCGCACATAAGCGATCTTCTGCATGTTCGCCAGCAGCTTTTGCTTGTCGATGAGGTAGTACGGCGTCTTGATCATTTCGAGGCCTCCGGCAAGGCCAGCCAAAAAAAGGATGCGCATTGTGCCTTCACTGGCTACATATCGAAAGAGCAGAAAGCCCAGATCGCTGAGCGTCCTGTCCAGAATGATGTATAGCGGGGCTCCGCGCCACTCGATGTGGCCTGGTCGCGGTCGTGAATTTCCTGGAGAGCATGGCCAAAAGGTTCATGCGGGATTTGTAGGAGCGAGGCTTGCCGGCGAAGGCGCTCTCAAGGACGCCTTCGCCGGCAAGCCTGGCTCCTACAAGTCCGGTTTTTTCTCAGAGAGGAACTTCGACATCAAGTACGCGAGCTGGACATTGTTCTTCAAATACGTCAGCCAACTTCTTTAATACATAACCCAACATCAAATGCTCGAAGACAATCAATACTCACACTTCATCGCATCGGAAGTTATTTCTCTCGACAAGCACCCCACCTACACATCATCAACAGTCATTATTAGACGCACTCCAACATTCACACTTCCCGCGAATAACATAACATCTTAATAGCACTCAAATTAACATTAACAAGTCTCGCTGACTTTTTATAACAATCGTTGACACCCAGACGCGGGCGCCCTAGATTAATGGCACTCTGCCAACGCCCAGACGACGCATCAACTTTGCAAGTTAATGGAATGCTGAGTTTCTGAGTTATTTCATTCCTGGTACAACGCATGAAATATGTAGACGATATTACGAAACTCTTTACACGTTTTGGCGCCAACGCAGAGACTTACCAGGAAATACAACCCAATTATAAAGATTTCAAAGACGACCCGATTATACCTGCGCTGGTTGAGCCGGAACCGTCGGCGGCATTGTCTCCCCCAACACCAACGCCCCCAGTGTTTCTACTGGACGAGCCACAACCTTCTTTATTGATTGGCGCGCCAGTCGAGCCGGTGAAGAATGTTGTCCTCTCGTCACCTTTGCTCCAACCCCCTCCCCTGACCGAGCCACCTGCAAGTTCTGGTACCGGTGACCGTCAGCGATTGAGCGACCTGTTGCGTGAACTCAACCAGGTTCGTCGAGACGGTCTGCCAGAAACGACTCGCAAGCGGACCAAGGCGAAGGTCATTGCTATCGTTTCGGCGAACGGAGGGGTGGGTAAAAGCACCGTCGCCGCTGGTCTGGCAAAAACACTTCGGCGCCCTGGCGGGCGCACCATCGCGATTGATCTGGACCCTCAGAACGCGCTGTCCAGCCACTTGGGTATCACCCGGCAGGTTCCCGGGCTGATCCAGCTCAAAGAGCAAGGCGCAGACTGGGACGCTCATCGCCTGCCGGGCTTTCGCGACAGTGAGTGCCTACCCTTCGGCACTGGCGAGATGAACGATCGCCGCTTGCTCAGGCAGATGATGCTTGAAGATTCTGACTGGTTGAATCAGCACCTTGCGTCAATGAACCTCAGCGAAAACGATACCGTGATCCTGGACACGCCTTCGGGTGCGACCATCTATTCGCAACAGGCACTCGACGCCGCCGATCTGGTGCTGGTGATGACGGTGGCCGACGCGGCCTCCTACCTTGCACTGGACACCATGACCCAGTGGCTGGAAACCACCCGACGACGCGCGCAGCGGCACCGGTATGTGCTCAACCAACGGGATGACTCGCGCTCGTTCAGCAGGGACATGAGCGTGCTGTTTGTGCGGCGGCTCGGCGCTGACCTGATCGGGACGATTCGTCTCGATCACCAGTTCAACGAGTCGCTGGCTTATGGTCGGGACCTCTTCCAGTACGCACCTGAGAGCATTGGCTGTCAGGACATTCTGTCGCTGTCTGGCGCGGTCCGTGCCCTGCTTTTCGCGGATGCTACCAACCAGCAGGGCACGCCATGACCGCCCAGCTGAATCAGCTACCCGCGAAGACGTGGTGGTTGCAGGGGCTACTGGATACTTTCCAGGATCGCGTCAGTCGATGGCCCGTGCGTTGGCGCCAAAGCCTGAAGATCTCAGCCGGGCTGATCGCGGCATTGTTGGTGCTGGGCATCCTCACTGCGCCGCTGAATCTGTATTCCCAGGCAGCGTTTGCCGCCGTCTGTTTTGCCGCCAGCCTGGTCATCCGCAAGCAAGCCGGGCGTCTGGCGATCCTGACCCTGATCACTCTCTCGCTGATCGCTTCGTTGCGTTACATGTACTGGCGCCTGTCCGACACCCTGAACTTCGAAAATTGGCAGGATGCCGTATTTGGCTACGGGCTGGTGCTGGCCGAACTGTATGCCTTGCTCGTCCTGGTCTTCGGCTATGTACAGACCGCCTGGCCGCTGCACCGCAAACCGCAGTTTCTGCAACAGCCGCCCGCAGAATGGCCAACGGTAGACGTCTTCATTCCTACCTATAACGAATCATTGGGTATCGTCAAACTGGTGGTGCTCGCCGCTCAAGCCATTGACTGGCCCGAGGGCAAACTGCGGGTGCACATGCTCGATGACGGACGCCGCGAGGAATTCAAGGTTTTCTGTGAGCAGATTGGTGTCAACTACATCACCCGCGACAACAATCAACATGCCAAGGCCGGCAACCTCAATGAGGCACTCAAAGTCACCGATGGCGAGTTCATTGCCATATTCGACGCCGACCACGTGCCCACCCGCTCCTTCCTGCAGATCACCATGGGCTGGTTTTTAAAGGACCCGAACCTGGCGTTGCTGCAAACGCCGCACTTTTTCTATTCACCCGATCCGTTCG
The DNA here is from genome assembly GCF_000282555.1 of Pseudomonas sp. GM102. Taxonomy (NCBI): domain Bacteria; kingdom Pseudomonadati; phylum Pseudomonadota; class Gammaproteobacteria; order Pseudomonadales; family Pseudomonadaceae; genus Pseudomonas; species Pseudomonas sp. GM102. The sequence continues at coordinate 5,267 of NZ_AKJB01000066.1, forward strand.
AAAAAAACCTCGATACCTTTCGCTCGGTACCCAATGAAGGTGAGCTGTTCTACGGCCTGGTGCAGGACGGCAACGACCTGTGGAACGCGGCCTTCTTCTGTGGCTCCTGCGCGGTCATTCGGCGGACTCATTTGCTGGAAGTCGGCGGCATCGCCACCGAAACCGTGACCGAGGATGCGCACACGGCACTCAAGCTCAATCGCCGTGGTTTCAATACCGCTTACCTCGCCGTTCCACAAGCGGCGGGACTGGCCACCGAAAGTCTTTCCCGACACATCAGCCAACGCATACGCTGGGCGCGGGGCATGGCGCAGATTTTTCGGACCGACAATCCGTTGTTTGGCAAAGGACTGAACCTGGGGCAGCGCATCTGCTACCTCAACGCCATGATGCATTTTTTCTACAGCCTGCCCCGCCTGGTGTTCTTGACCGCCCCCTTGGCCTACCTGTTTTTCGACGCGCAGATTTTCCATGCCTCGGCATTGATGGTCACGGTCTATGTACTGCCGCATATTTTCCATTCCAGCCTGACCAACTCCAGCATCCAGGGACGCTTCCGCCATTCGTTCTGGAACGAAGTGTATGAGTCGGTATTGGCCTGGTACATCATGCGACCGGTGCTGTTGGCCCTGATCAGCCCTTCGCTGGGCAAGTTCAACGTGACCGACAAAGGCGGCACCCTCGATAAGGACTATTTCAACTGGAAGCTCGCGCGGCCTTACATCGTCCTGCTGACCTTGAACATGATCGGTCTGGCGATCGGCGTGGTGAAACTGATCGGAAGTGATTCGGCCGAGGCCACTACCCTGCTGATCAACCTGGCCTGGACCGTGTACAACATCGTCATCGTCAGCACCGCCGTGGCGGTAGCCACTGAATCCTCTCAGGTACGCAACGAACCCAGGGTGCCCGCGGATCTGCCCGTGCGCATCTATCGCGAAGACGGCACCTGGTTCGATTGCGTAACCCGGGACTTCTCACAAAACGGCGTGGGTCTGGCACTGCCACCGCAGGTTCTGCTCAGCGTCAATGAGAAGCTGCGACTGTGCATTCTGCGCACACCGCCCTCAAGCCTCTTTCCCGCCAAAACAGTCTTCAGCAATGACAACGTGGCGGGCGTGCAATTCGAGGCTTTGACCCTGCGCCAGCAAAGTGAGCTGGTGCGTCTGACTTTTTCACGGGCCGATACCTGGGCCAACACGTGGGGTAACGGCCGCCTCGACGCGCCCATGTCGGCGTTGCGCGAGGTCAGCAGCATTGGCTTTCGCGCCATCCTGCGCTTGTTCGTAGCAACCCTAAAGGACAGCCAGGCGCTGCTGCGCAAACGCCCGAACACTCCATCACCCATCGACTCCACCGCGGACACGCAACGATCTTGAAGCCTTCCATTCGCCGGACCTTTCTTCCTCGTCGCTCACTCATGCTGATCACCTGCTCGCTAGTGGGCTGGAGCGGCTGGGTATTGAGTGCTGCCGCCCAAATCAGCGCCACAGAGCCGGCGATGATGCCGGTCGCCTCGTTGCCCGGCACCGATGCTCCGGGCAACAGCTATACCCGCACCCTCAAGGAGCTGGGCAAAAGCTATTCGATGACCCTTAAAGGCGTGGAGGCTACCGACAGTGTGAACTTCGATGTGCGCGCCGATGAAGTCGTCACGGCTGCGCAGGTCACGCTGCAGTACAGCTACTCACCGGCGCTGCTGGCCGACCTTTCGCAGATCAATGTGCTGGTCAACGATCAAGTGGCCGCCAGCCTGCCCCTCCCGAAGGAAGAGGCTGGTAAATTGCAGACCCGGACCGTGCAGATTCCTCCGCAGACCATCACCGAATTCAACCGGCTCAGCCTGCAGTTCATCGGTCACTACACGATGCAATGTGAAGACCCTTTGCACTCCAGCCTATGGGCCAGGATCGGCAACGAGAGCCAGCTGAGCCTCCAGGTGTCCTCGATTAAACAGCCCAACGATCTGTCCGCCCTGCCGCTGCCCTTGTTCGATCGTCGAGACGCCTCGCCCCTGAAGTTGCCCTTCGTGTTCGCCGGGCGCCCGGGCGGTCCTGAGCTTGAGGCCGCCGGTATCCTGTCGTCCTGGTTTGGCGCCCTGGCCAGCTACCGCGGCGCCACCTTCCCCGCCAGCCTCACCAGCCTGCCGGCCAAAGGCAACGCCGTGGTGTTTGTCAGCGGCAGCGAATCAACGGCCTTGAGTGGCTTACCGGTCAAAGAGGCCACGGGGCCGACATTGACACTCGTGAGCAACCCGAATGATGCTCAGGGCAAACTGTTGATCGTCTCCGGGCGCGATGGCGCCGATCTCAAGGTCGCCGCCACAGCGCTGGCCCTCGGTGGCTCGGCCTTTTCCGGGCAGAGCGTAGTGATCGACCGGATCGACTCGCTCAAGCCACGCCGACCGTATGACGCGCCTAACTGGCTGCCCTCCGATCGCCCGGTTCGCCTGGGTGAACTGGCCAAGCCCGCAGAGCTCAATGTGTCGGGTTATAACCCGGGACAAATGACGGTTGCGCTGCGCTTGCCGCCCGACCTGTTCAACTGGCGTGAGCCCGGTGCGCAACTTGACCTGAAATACCGCTATACGCCGCAACCGGTCTCCACCAATTCCTCGTTGCTGGTCAACTTCAACGACACCTTCATCAAGTCGATCGATCTGCCTTCTATCGAGAAACTCGGCAACAGCGACAGCCTGCTGGCGATGCTCAAAACCGATGACAGTCTGGCCCGTACGTCGCGCATGCTGTTGCCGCTCAATTCCGTAGCGCTGCAATCACGCCTGCAATTTCGCTTCATGTATGACTACATCAAACAGGGCGAATGCCGCGACATCATCATCGACAACATGCGCGGTGTGATCGACCCGGACTCGACCCTGGACCTCAGCCAATACGAACATTTCATGGCCATGCCCAACCTTGGGGTGTTCAAGGACAGTGGCTTCCCGTTCACTCGCATGGCCGACCTCTCTGAAACATCGGTGATCCTGCCCAACGAGCCAGGCCCGGCCGATCTGAGCGCCTATCTGACCCTGCTGGGCCGCTTCGGCGACTCCACCGGTTATCCGGCCACCGGCGTGAAGGTGGTCCACGCCGACCAGGTGGCCGAGCAAAGCGACCGGGATTTGCTGGTACTCGCCTCGGGCAACAATCAGCCGCTGCTTACGCAATGGCAAAGCCTTCTGCCAGCCAAGGGCGAAGAGGCTGCGCAGTACTTTGAACTGTCTGACCTGCCCTTGCGTCTGCGCAACTGGATCAGCCCGGATACGAAAACCAATCTGCGTGAAGCGCGCAGCAGCTTCAGGTTTACCGCTGACGACGGCAGTGCTTATCTGACTGGATTCGAATCGCCGCTCAAGAGTGGCCGTAGTGTGGTGTTTATCGCCAGCGCAAGGCCCAACGGCTTGGCCGACGTAACCAACGCCCTGCTCAGCAGCGAAGAAAACGCCCGCGAGTTGCAAGGCAGTCTGGTGGTGGTCAGGGGCAAGCATGTCGAGTCGCTGGTCGCCGAGCAGGATTACTACGTCGGGAGCCTGGGCCCATTGCGCTATCTGCAGTGGTACCTCTCGCAAAACGTAGTGGCGCTCATGCTGTTCACCCTCCTCGGGATCCTGTTGCTTGCTTCGATGGCCTACCTGGCCCTGCGCTTACGGGCCAAACGTCGTCTTGGTCAATGAGCCGCGCATGCAAGTGTCGTCCATGAGCAGCCGGGGTATTTCACTTCGCCAGTGCCCGCGCGGTAACACGCGCATGTTGGCCGTCGTGCTTGCGCTGGTCCTGCTGGCGCCTGCGATAGCGGCCGGGAAATCCTGTGAGTCGCCAGCCTGGCCACTGTGGCAAACCTATGCAACGCGCTTCGTCCAGGCCGATGGCCGGGTTCTGGAATCGAGCCAGGAGAACAATCACAGCACCTCTGAAGGGCAGTCCTACGGCATGCTCTTCGCACTGATCGGCAACGATCAGCCACGCTTTGACAAACTCTGGCGCTGGACCTCAGCCAACCTCGCAGGCTCCGCCACCGCCACACGCCTGCCGGGCTGGTTATGGGGGCAAGGCACGGACGGTCAGTGGCGCCTGCAAGACGCCAATTCGGCCGCCGACGCCGACCTGTGGATCGCCTACGCCCTGCTCGAAGCCGCACGCCTGTGGCATCGGCCGGACTATCACCAGGACGCCCTGCACCTGATGGCGACAATTGAAGCGCAATTGGTCGTCAAGCTCCCCGGGCTGGGCCCGATGGTGTTGCCTGGACCACAGGGCTTCGTCCAGCCGGACGCGCTTTGGCGCTTGAACCCCAGCTACCTGCCACTGCCACTGTTACGACGGCTGGCCAAGGAAGCACCCTCCGGGCCCTGGCAAGCGATTGCCCACAACACCGCGACGATGATTGCCCAATCCAGCCGTCACGGTTTCGTCGCTGACTGGGTCGGTTATCGAGGCACTTCAGCAAAGTCGGGTGCCTTCACAAGCGACCCGATCCACAGCGACACGGGCAGCTACGATGCCATTCGCGTGTACCTCTGGCTGGGCATGAGCGATACCTCCGAACCGCTGGCAGCGCGCCTGCTCAAACGGCTGGACGGCATGGCCCGCAGCACTGTCGCAACGGGTTCTCCCCCAGAAACAGTCCAGGTTCTCCACGGCACTGTTCAGGGTCAGAGCCCGTTCGGATTCTGGGCTGCACTGATTCCCTACCTTGAGGCCAAGGGCCAACCCGGGTTGGCCGATCAGCAACGACGCCGCGTGGAGCTCGCCTTGCACGAGGCACTGGCCAGGCCTGATGCCGACGCCGGTCCGCCGCGTTACTACAACTTCATGCTCAGCCTGTTCGCCCTCGGATGGGCAGATAAACATTACCGATTCCGGGAAGACGGAACGCTGAAACTCTCCTGGGAGACCGCATGCACGCGCACCACCGCACGCTAGCCATCGCCGTCATGAGCGCATGGACGGCCGCTGCACACGCTCAAAGTCCGACACCACAGGCATTACTCGTCGAGCAAGGGCAGTACTGGCAGTTGCACAACAACCCTCAACGCGCTGCGGAAGTCTGGCTCAAAGTCCTGCTGTTGGACCCGGCCCAGGTTGACGCACTGTATGGCCTGGGCTTGATTGGCGTGCAACAGGGCAAGCCACAACAGGCGCAGCAATACCTCGCCCGCTTGCAGGCCATCCAGCCACCGCCTCGGCAGGCACTGCAATTGGCGCAGGACATCAACGTGGCCCAACCGCAGAACCAGCAGCGTCTGGAAGAGGCTCGGCGCCTCGTCGATGCCGGTGAGCGTGACAAGGCAACTGCAGTGTTTCGCTCGCTGTTCGATGGCCGTCCACCTCAAGGTACGATCGGCCGCGAGTATTACAACAACCTTGCCTTCAATCAGGCTGACTGGGCTGAAGCACGCAGCGGACTTGAGCGCCTGCAACGTGAGAGGCCCAACGACTCGATCGTCGCGCTGTTTTACGCCAAGCATCTGGTGCGCCGTGAAGACAGCCGTGCCGAGGGTATTCGCGCCCTGGCCGCGCTGACCCAGCGTGCCGACATTGCCGGTGATGCCGACGAAAGCTGGCGCCTGGCGCTGACCTGGATCGGTCCGCCCAATCCGGCACAAGTGCCGTTGTTCGAGGCGTACCTCAAGACGCATCCGGATGACGTGGAAATCCGGGCGCAGATGAACAAGGGCAAGCAACAGGTAGCAACGACGGCCAGCAAGGAATGGCAACCGCCCGCCGAAGTCGCGCGCGGCCTGAAGGCGCTCAAAGAAGGCGATCAGGCCACCGCCGAACAGGCTTTTCAAGCACGCTTGAAAACCCGGCCCGATGATGCTGACGCGCTTGGCGGCCTTGGGGTTATTCGCCAGCAGCAACACCGACTGGCCGAAGCGGAAAAGCTCTTGAGTCAGGCCACACGACAAAACGACGGCAGCCGCTGGCAAGTCGCGCTGAACGAAGTGCGCTACTGGTCAGCATTGCAGCAGGCCCGCGACGCCCAAGCCAAAGGCCAGACAGCCCAGGCGCAGGTCTTGGTCAACCAGGCGCTGCGGCTCAATCCAAACGGGGTGGATGCTCGCCTCGCCCTGGCGGATATTCAGGCCAGCGCGGGCCAGTTCGATGACGCTCAGCGCAACTATCGGCAGATTTTGAACCAGCGCCGCGACGACCCTCAAGCACAGGAAGGGCTGGTTAATGTGCTGCTCAAGAGCGGCAAGAACGATGAAGCCCTGCAACTGATCAACAGCCTGCCCGCCACCGGACAGGCAAAGATCGGCCAGTCCGCACGCCTGCAAGCCTTGCGCGCGACGCAACTGGCCGCCCTCGCCGAACAACGCAACGACCTGCCCGCTGCGCGCAACGCCTTGCAAGACGCGCTGCGCGTTGAGCCGGACAACATCTGGACACGTTTCGCCCTGGCCCGCCTGAACCTGGCGATGGGCGAACCGCAAAAGGCTCGGGACCTGATCAACGCCATGCTCCAGGCCCGCCCCGACAATGCCGATGCGCTTTACGTCAGCGCCTTGCTGTCGGTGCAGATGGGCGAGTGGAAAGCCGCCCAGACCACGTTGGGACGCTTGCGCCCCGACCAGCGCACCCCGGACATGGACGCGCTGGCCGCTGATGTCAGCCTCAACCTGCAACTGCGTCAGGCGATCGAGTTGGGCAAGCGCGGCCAGCGCCAGGAAGCCCTGACCTTGCTCGATCGTATTCAGCCGACGGCCAACAACAGTCCCGATCGCATGGCGAGCCTGGCCTCGGCGTATGTCGACATCGGCGAGCCAACCCGTGCGCTGGCCCTCATGCGCGGCCAGTTGCAAAACACCACGGCGCCCTCGGCGGACTTCATCCTGCAATACGCCGCGGTCCTGCTTAAAACCGGAGAAGACGCACAGGTCAACGAGATTCTGCGCGACCTTCAGAACAGGCCCTTGAACGCGCCGGCTCGCAAGCGTTTCGACGACCTGCTCTATCGCTATCGCATCCGCCAGGCTGACCAGTTGCGTGAACGAGGCAATCTGGCCAGCGCTTATGACACGCTAGCGCCCGCACTGGCACAACGTCCCGGTGACAGCGCGGCCGTCGCGGCATTGGCGCGGATGTACTCGGCCAACGGCGACACGGCAAAAGCCCTCGAACTCTACAAACCGCTGTTACAACGTCAGCCAAACGACCCGCAACTGCTATTGGGTGCTGCCGACGCGGCGGTGTTGGCACAGGACACGGCCTTTGCCGAACAGGCACTGCAACAGCTGCTCAAGACTGAATCCGGCAACCCTCAAACGCTGACAGAGGCCGCCCGCCGCTACCAGAACATGGGCCAGACCGGCACGGCGACCGATCTGCTGCGCAAAGCGGTGGCCATTGAACAGAGCGAGAAACGCAGGAGCCAGGGAGGCCAACTGGCCGGCTCGACGGTGGCGCCCAACCCTTTTGCCGGGATTTCGGGTCCACGTAGCGAGGTCAGTCGCGACACCTTGCTGGCAGCGATCCCGCCACCGGTCCAGGAGATGCCGGGCAACGTGAGGTCTCACACCCCTTTTGGCATCGACACCCCGCCAAGGCCACAGCAGGCAAGCAATCGATTCGAGTCGCAGCTGCCGCGCGCAGCACTGGTGAGCGAGGACATCAGCCCCGCGCAACTGGCGCTGAATAAAATCCTTCAGGAGCGCAGTGCCTACGTCACCCAGGGCGTGAGCATTCGCAGCAACAACAGTGAGTCGGGGTTGAGCAAACTGACCGATATTGAAACACCGTTGGAAATCAATATCCCGCTGGATGAAAGCCGCGTCGCCCTGCGCGTGACGCCCGTCTCGCTGAACGCCGGCAGTGTCAGCGGCGATGCACTGTCGCGCTTTGGTAGCGGTGCGCAGAGCGACGGCGTCGGCTCGCAAAAAGCCGAGGGTGTCGGCCTTTCCGTCGCTATTCAACGGCCTGCGGATGGGTTCAAAGCTGATCTGGGCACCACCCCGCTCGGCTTCAAATACACCACCGCCACTGGCGGCATCAGCATTGATCGCCCCGTGAGCGACTCCTCTAACGTCCGTTACGGCGTGAGCGTTTCCCGGCGTCCAGTGACTGACAGCGTCACCTCGTTTGCCGGCACCACGGACAAACGCAGCGGGCAGTCCTGGGGCGGCGTGACCGCCAACGGCGGGCGTGGCCAGTTGAGCTTTGACGACAACGAAGTCGGCGCCTATGGCTACGCCTCCTGGCACCAGCTGTTGGGTAACCATGTTGAGTCCAACAACCGCAGTGAACTGGGCAGCGGTGTCTACTGGTACCTGAAAAATGCAACGGACAGCAAGCTGACCGTCGGCCTGAGCATGACCGGCATCAGCTACGCCAACAATCAGGACTATTTCACCTATGGCCACGGCGGCTATTTCAGCCCGCAGACGTTCTTCGCCCTGGGCATTCCGGTGACCTGGGCACAACGCACCGGGCGCTTGACGTATCAAGTCAAAGGCTCGGTCGGCGTGCAGCATTTCGAGCAGGACAGCGCCGACTATTTCCCCAACGACAAAGCCCTGCAAGCGGCCTCGGGCCTGCGCTACGAAGGGCAAAACAAAACCGGGATCGGCTACAGCGTCGCCGCGGCGGCTGAATACAAGGTCGCTTCGAACTTCCTGCTGGGCGCCAATCTGGGCCTGGACAACGCTCATGACTACCAACAGGTCAGCGGCGCCCTGTCTTTGCGCTACCAGTTCGAAGACATCAGCGGCCCCATGAGCCTGCCGGTCAGCCCGTACACCTCGCCTTATTCCAACTGATCATTCTGGAGCTTTCGATGCCCACTTCTGCCCTTGCCGGCCTGTCCCTCCTTGTTCTTGGGGAGAGCCATATGAGCCTCGCGGACCATTTGCTGGAGCCGCTGCACGACAACCTGACTCGTCAAGGCGCCCTGGTTCATTCCATCGGTGCCTGCGGTGCCAGCGCCAGCGACTGGCTGATCAGCAAAAAGGTCGACTGCGGCGCCGAGCGCAAAGGCAACGACAAGATCGTGATCAAAGGGCGCGAGGCAACCACCACACCGATCCAGGACCTGATCGCCGCCGACAAACCCGACCTGGTGGTACTGGTCATCGGCGACACCATGGCGTCCTATGACAAGCCAGTGTTTCCGAAGGCCTGGGCATGGCAAAGCGTCACCGGACTGGCCAAGGCCATCGCGGCCACCGGGACCCGTTGCGCCTGGGTGGGCCCGGCCTGGGGCAAGGCCGGTGGCATGTACCAGAAGAATGATGCCCGCACCCAGTTGATGTCGCAGTTTTTGGCCGCGAACGTGGCGCCTTGCACCTACATCGATTCGCTGACGCTCTCCAAACCCGGGCAGTGGATCACCACCGATGGGCAGCACTTCACCGTCGCCGGTTATCAAGCATGGGGCACTGCGATTGGCGGTGCATTGGCCAAACTGCCCGCCGACCGCGTCAGCAGCACAGGAGCCGGCAAATGAGCCGATACGCATGTGGCTGGGCGCTGTTCGCGCCCTTGATGCTGAGCCTGCACGCCCAGGCCGCCGACATTGCCCTGTACCCGACGGGCCCGGATCAGGACTCGGCCTTCCTGCGCTTTATCAACGCTGCTGACCAACCGTTGCAGCTGTTGGCCGAAGGCTCACAGGCCAGCCTAAGACTTGAGGGTTCGAATGCCGTGTCCGACTACCTGCCCGTCCCCGCCAACCAGCCGATCAAGGGCACCCTGGAACGCAACGGCAAAAGCCAGCCGCTGGACATCCAGGTGGCAGCAGGCGAATTCGCCAGCGTGATCGCTTTGCCAGACAACGCTCAAGGTATCCGCCAGGTCGTCATCCGTGAGCAACCCGACGACTTCAATAGCCTGAGAGCCTCGCTGGCGTTTATCAGCGCCGACCCGGCGTGCGCCCAGGCTGGTTTGCGCGCTGCGGGGAAGAACGCCGACCTGTTCAAGGAGGTGGCCGACGGCAGCGTGCAACGCCGAGCGATCAATCCGGTCAGCCTGTCGGTTCAATTGGTCTGCGCCCAAACCAACGTCGGTGCCCCGCTTGACCTGGGTCAGCTCAAGGCCGGCGAGCGCTACAGCGTTGTGCTGCTACCTGGCGCAAAGGGTCCGCACCTGTTGCTCGCGACTGACGTCCTGGCCCACTGATCGGATCGCGCCACCACCATGGTTTTTGCCTCTCTCGAGTTTCTGACGTTGTTCCTGCCGCTGTTCTTGTGCACTTATGCAGTGTGCCCAGCCGCCTGGCGCAACGTCACGCTACTGATCGGCAGCTGGCTGTTTTATGGCTGGTTGAGCCCCCGGTTCCTCGCAGTGCATGTGGTGCTGACGATCACGGCGTGGGCCGGCGGTTTGCTGATTGACGCCTCGCGGGAAAAAGGCACGGGCCGCGTGCGGCTACTCGTGATGCTGATCGTGCTCAACACGGCGGTGCTGTGCTGGTACAAGTACGCCAACATCGTCGCCGGCACGTTGATCGATGCCGTCACCTGGTATGGCGCCATGCCGCTGGACTGGCAGCGGGTCATCATGCCGGCCGGGCTATCGTTTATCGTATTGCAGGCGATTTCCTATCTGGTGGATGTCCACCGCCGCACCGTGCCGGTCGAACGCAGCTTTATTAATTACGCCACCTATATTTCGATGTTCGGCCATTCGGTCGCCGGCCCTATCATTCGCTATGACTGGGTTCGGCGTGAGCTGAATCAGCGTCACTTCAACCTGCAGAATTTCTCGCTGGGCGCACGCCGGTTCATGGTCGGGATGAGCATGAAGGTGCTGGTGGCCGACACCCTGTCGCCGGTGGTCGATGTGGCGTTCAGTTTGCCAAACCCCAGCTTCTCCGACGCCTGGGTTGGCTGCCTTGCCTATTCCCTGCAACTGTTCTTCGACTTCGCCGGCTACAGTGCCATGGCGATTGGGCTGGGGCTGATGCTGGGTTTTCACTTTCCCGAGAACTTCGACCGTCCGTATCTGGCCAACAGCATTCAGGATTTCTGGCGTCGTTGGCACCTCTCGCTGTCCAGCTGGTTACGTGACTATCTGTATATTTCGCTGGGTGGCAATCGCAACGGCACCTGGAAAACCTATCGCAACCTGTTCCTGATCATGGCCATCGCCGGCCTCTGGCACGGTGGCGATAGCTGGAATTATCTGCTGTGGGGCAGCGCCCATGGCATTGCGTTGTGTGTGAATCGTGCCTGGAACAGCTCTACCCTGCCCCCGGTACCGCCGGTGCTTTCCCATGGGCTGACACTGCTATTCGTCTGCCTGGCCTGGACACTGTTCCGCGCCCCCGACTTTCATAGCGCGCTGCGCCTGTATGCCGGGCAGTTCGGCCTGCAGGGCATCGCCCTCGGTGACGAACTGTCCGCGACCCTGCGCCCGGTACACGGCCTTGCGGGCTTGCTGGGTGTGTTCGGAATCGTCGCACCGCTGCTGCGCCCTTACTGTGAGAAACAACTGGGCGGCATTGCGTTTTACACCGCCGCTCTTTGGCCCATCGCCGGTTTAATGCTGTCGTTCGCACTGATCGCCAGTCGCGAAACCGTACCCTTCCTGTACTTCCAATTCTGATGACGAACCTAAAGCACACCCCGCCCCCCACTCCGCCAGATGATCTGGCGACACGCAGCAGTCGGTTGGCAGGCGTGGCGCTGCTGATATTCCTGTTCGTCGGGCTGCTGTCCTCTGGCCGTCTGATTGTCTCAGGGCAAATCTCGCTACCCGATAAAGTGCTGCCCCCGCAGATTCTTGACGGCGATATCACGCATCGGATCGCCAAGGAACTGTCGAACGCTCAACTCCCCAGGACCTTCGCCGAGCTGGAGCGCGGTGCCAGTTGGCTGCTCCTCGGTGACACCGGGCCGAGGGTTCGCTCGGGTTGTCCTGACTGGTTGTTTTTGGCCGATGAGCTCAAGGTCAATGATCAAGCGCAGCGCAATGCCGATGCCAAAGTCCAAGCAGTGATTGATCTGAAGCAGCAGCTCTCCCAACGTGACATCAGCCTGCTGGTGGTCATCGTTCCAGACAAGAGCCGCATCGCTTCCGGGCAGCGTTGCGCACTGCACCGCCCAACTGCTCTGGAAGGGCGCATCCAGGCCTGGACCGCGAAGCTGGAGGTGGCTGGCGTGTCGAATCTGGACCTCACCGGTGCGCTGGCGCCACTGGGGGCCAGTGCCTGGTTGCGCACCGATACGCACTGGAGCGAATCCGGCGCGAAGGCAGCGGCCGATGCCATCACCCAGCGCCTGAAGACCCTGGGCATCAGCGCAACGCCACGCAGGTCGTTCAACGAAAGTCATGCCCCGCTCGCGGTGCGACCTGGCGATCTGGTCCATCTGGCGGGCATCGACTGGCTGCCGCTCAACTGGCAACCCGCCCCCGAAATGGTCGCCCAAACCAACACCCACGAACGTCCCGTTACGTCAGCCGACAGCCCCGACACTGAGGCAGACCTCTTTGGCGATGCCGACCTCCCCAACACCGCGCTCATTGGCACCTCATTCTCGCGCAACTCAAACTTCGCAGGGTTTCTGCAGCAGGCACTGGGCGCCCCCGTGGGTAACTTCGCCAAAGACGGCGGAGCGTTCTCTGGCGCTGCAAACAGCTACCTCAACAACCCGGCCTTCAAAGAAACGCCACCCAGGCAAATCATTTGGGAGATCCCGGAGCGGGACCTGCAGTCGGCTTACATCGACCCCATTGCCTATCGCTCGTGTACGGTTTCGGGTGGGGCTGACCGCACGAAAAAAACGATCTGCCAAGCACCAGACTGATGTACTGAAAAATGTACCCATGGGGGCTAATGCCGGTCAGTCAAGCGCAATCCATGTGGGAGCGGGCTTGCTCGCGAAGGCAATGTGTCAGGCAACATCAATGTTGACTGTGCCGCCGAGTTCATCAACGAGAAGCGCCGAAGCGTAATTCAACTTCAAATCAACGCCCTCCCTTAATCTGGTATCGGCTCAGCCGATTAAAGCCTGCGATTTATCGATTTGAGCTGTTGTCGAGGGTCCTCGATCATGGGCCACCTTCAACAACAAAAATAAAGGCCCCGCCATGATTGCCCGCTTCCACAATCCAGTTGATACCCGCTTCGGCTGGAGCAGCCTTCTCGAACTTGCCGAAATCACCGAAAACCAGAAAGTCGCTCTTGTGACCTTTCCCGAAGCTCGTGGGCTGGGATTAGTGGATCGCATTCAGGATCTGTTGGGCGACCGGCTGGTGTACATCATCGAGGATGTCCAGCCCAATCCGGACGTGGCCCAGTTACGCGATACTTATGAGCGTTTCTGGCAGGAAGCCGGCGACTGCCATACGGTCATCGCCGTAGGCGGAGGCAGCGCCATCGATACCGCCAAGGCGTTGATCGTGGGTACCGAATCGGGTTGCTTCGATGAGTTGCTCGCGTTGCTGGCTACCGGCAAACCCTTCGTCCCGGCGCGCAGCAAGTTACTGATTGCAGCCCCGACCACGGCGGGTACCGGCAGCGAAGTCACCCCATGGGCGACTATCTGGGACTCTGCCAGCCACAAGAAATACTCCCTGCACCTGGAGTGCACCTGGCCGAAAGTGGCCATTGTCGATCCGCAGTTGATGCTGACGGTTCCGGCCGGCGTCACCGTTTCCACGGGTCTCGATGCCCTGTCGCATGCGCTGGAGTCGATCTGGAACATCAATGCCAATCCGGTTTCGGACACCTACGCTATCTCTGCCATTGAGGACATCCTGCACTGCTTGCCATTGCTGCGCCGTGATTTGTCCAACAAGGAGCTGCGCTCCAGAATGGCGCTTGCGGCACTCAAAGCCGGGATGGCATTTTCCAATACCAAAACAGCACTGGCTCACTCCATTTCCTACGAGATGACCCTGCGTCACGGGTTGCCCCATGGCATCGCCTGCTCCTTCACCCTCCCGCTGGTTCTGGGCCTTGCCTGGGGCCATGACGAAGCACGCGACCGAACGCTTCAGCGAGTTTTCGGCAATGACTTGCACAAGGCCCAAAGCCAGTTGCGCGAGTTCTTGCACAGCCTTGACGTGAAAACCGAATTTGCCGACTACGGCGTAACGGAAAAGGAGGCTGAAGAGATGATCAATTTCGCCATGCAAGGCGCACGCGGCAAGAACTTCATCGGTTCACAAGCCGCCTAGCATCCGCCAGCCCAACCAAGCACCGCCAGCGGCGTGACGAACCGCGACGATTTCCTGCTGCACCCACAAAAGAGTGCACCCTCCGACGACATTCGGAGGGACCGAACAATAATAAGGAAAAGATCATGAATCGTGCCCAAACCATGCCAGGTATCGCAGCATCCACCTCGTCGTTTCGAGTCGCCCAGTGGCGCATGCTGCTGGCTGCCATGTTCTGTTATCTGTTTTTCTACACCGGTCGGCAAACCTTCGGTTTTGCCATTCCAGGCATTCAGGCCGAGTTCGGTTTTACCAAGGAACACCTTGGGTGGGCATCGGCTGCCATGCTCTGGGCCTATGCCATTGGCCAGGCCATCAACGGCAACCTCGCCGACAAGTTCGGCGGCCGACGCATCATGACCCTTGGCGCCGTACTGTCCTGCGGCGCCAACTGGGTGACCAGCTTCGCCAGCAGTTTTTCCGCGCTGATCCTGCCCTGGGGCATCAATGGATACTTCCAGGCATTGGGCTGGGCGCCAGGCAGTCGATTGATCTCCAATTGGTGGAGCACCGGTGAGCGCGGCAAGGTCTATGGCCTTTACGTGTTCGCCGCCGGTTGCGCCTCGGTCCTTTCTTATGTGACCTCCATCGTGGTGCTCGAGGTGCTGCAACTGGAGTGGCGCTGGATCTTCCGGTTGCCCGTGCTGCTGATGCTGGCGGGTGGCATCATTTTCTACCTGGTGGCGCGTGAACGTCCGCAGGACATGGGTTTCGAACCGCTCGCCGATACCGGCGTCGCCAATGCCGATGACAAGAATCATGAAGTGGCACACGGCGAAGCCGAAACCTCCGCGCAACGCTACAAAGCCGTGCTGAAGAACTTTCGTCTGATCATCGCTGCGGTGTCCCTGGGTTTTCAGAACGCCGCTCGCTATGGCTTGATCGTCTGGGTACCGGTGCACTTTCTGGGTGCCAACTGGAAAACCGGCGACAGCATGATCGATCCGAAGTGGATCACGGTTGCCCTGCCAGTGGGCATGGCCATCGGCGCGCTCAGTAATGGCTGGATATCGGACAAGCTGTTCGGCTCCAAACGCTACCTGGCGATCATGCTCTACATGTTCCTGGGGGCAGGTACGAGCCTGTGGATGTGGACCCTTGCGCCTCATAGCGCGACCGGTCTTGTAGCGTTGTTCCTTTGCGGTTTTTTCGTCTACGGCCCGGCGTCGAGTTTCTGGGCGCTCTGCCCGGACCTGGTCGGCGCAAAGCGCGCGGGCACAGCAACCGGTGTGATGAACTTCTCGTCCTATCTGTTCGCCGGCCTGGCGGAACCGCTGATCGGCAGTATGCTCGACAGTACCGGCAACACGTCTTTGATCTTCATCGTGGTTACGGCTGCATGCCTGTGCAGTGCGGTGGTCGCGTTGTTCATCAGACGTTGATCGCCCGGCACAGAGGTTTGAATCAACAGCGGCGGCTCGGGAACAGGATCTTCTATGTACCAGTACCACAAGTGGCTACGTTCCTTCCATGCGGTGGCGAAGACCGGCAGTTTCACCCTCGCCGCCGAGTACCTGAGCGTTGGTCAGCCGACTGTCAGTGAACAGGTCAACGCGCTGGAGAAGAAGTTCTCCGTGGAACTCTTTCATCGTCGAGGCCGGTTTATCGAAATGAGTTCGGCGGGACACAAACTCTATGCGATCACCCAAGGTCTCTTCGGCCAAGAGGATGAAGCCGTGCAACTTCTGCAAAGTTTCAAGCAACGCAAAACCGGGATGCTGCGCTTGGGCGCGGTCTCCCCGCCCATTGCGATGAACCTGACTTACGAATTGATGCAGCGGCATCCGGACATTGAACTGGAAACGTCGTTTTCTCCTGAGAAAGAGACGCTGGATCGCCTTTTCAACTTCGATATCGATGTGGCGATTCTTGCGCTCTCCGAATTCGACCAGCGCTTTGATACGCAGCTTTATCGACGCTATCCGATTATTGCCGTTGTCCGCGACGACCATCCCTGGGCCCGGCAGAAAGAGGTGTACGTCGAGCAGATCAGCGACGAAAAGTGGGTCCTGAGGGAAAAAAGCTCACGCACCCGGCAACTGGTGGAAGAAAGCTGCAAGCGTCTTGGCGTCAATCTGAACTGTGTCATGCAATTGAACAGTCGCGAGGCGATCGTCCACGCCATCGCCAAGGGCATCGGTATCGGCTTCGTGTCTGCCGTCGAGTACGCCGAAACGCCAGGCACCAAGCCGATCACCTTTGTCGATCACCCGTTTTCAATCGACTACCACCTGTGCTGCCTGGGTATTCGCAGAAACCGGCCGATGATCGCGGAGTTGTTCGACTCCAGTCCTATACCGACTACCTGATTCCGTAACGCGTTTCAACAATCAATAGGCTTACCTCCTGGTGACAAGAGGGACGGCCTTCCCCTACCCAAAATTGGAGATTCACCATGCACTACAAACAACCTTCCCAACTGCAAGCCGTGGTCCTGGACTGGGCAGGCACCGTCGTTGATTTCGGTTCCTTCGCACCGACTCAAATCTTCGTCGAAGCCTTCGGCGAGTTCGGCGTCGCTGTCTCCCTGGAAGAGGCCCGCGGTCCGATGGGCATGGGCAAATGGGATCACATCCGCACGCTTTGCAACCAGTCACAGATCGCCGAACGCTACCGTGCGGCCTTCGATCGCCTGCCGACCGATGAGGATGTCACCGCGCTTTACGAGCGATTCATGCCGCTGCAGATCGAGAAAATCGCCCTGCACTCGGCGCTGATTCCCGGGGCGCTGGACGCCATCGATGTGTTGCGCGACAAGGGTCTTAAAATCGGTTCGTGCTCCGGTTACCCGGCAGTCGTGATGGAGAAAGTCGTAGAGCTGGCGCGGAAAAACGGCTACGTCGCCGACCACGTAGTAGCAACCGACGAAGTGCCCAATGGTCGTCCGCACCCGGCGCAGGCGTTGGCCAATGTGATTGCTTTGGGGATCAGCGATGTCGCCGCATGCGTGAAGGTCGACGACACTTGGCCCGGCATTCTCGAAGGTCGTAGCGCAGGCATGTGGACGGTCGCGCTAACCTGTTCCGGCAACGCACTGGGCTTGACCTACGATCAGTACAAGGCCCTGCCCTCCGACAAGCTGGCCGCAGAACGTGCCCGCATCACCAAGATGTTCGAAGGCTCGCGCCCGCACTATCTGATCGACACCATCGTCGAGTTGCCGGCCGTCATCGAAGACATCGATGCCCGCCTGGCGCGCGGTGAAACCCCTCAAGGTTCCTGACACCATCTGCTGAAACTGACAGTGGCCGTCCATGGACGGCCACAACTGAATCAATCGCGCGTATCGCATGGGTCATGTGTATGGACCCACTGCTACCCCTGTACCACGCCGCGCTCGGCGGCCTCGATGCTCGGTCACCCTCTTCGTTCGCCGACCGTAGATGTCTGAAATACAGGAAGCGTTACCGTTCTGGATGCATTGTTCAAATCGGTTGATTCGAGGCTTGTATCGGCCAAATCGATACGCAGCACTAATAAGCTCAGCTTATTTATGAAATACAATAAAACGATTTTTCTTATTTCTAATTCATTGTTTATATCCACCCATGCATCACTCCTCACCACAAAAACAATACTGCCGGAGAAGATCATGACCAAAGCCGAATTCCCGACCACTCAACCGCTGGCAACCCCAGCTTTGGGTGAACCCTACCTGCTGACCCCAGGCCCGCTCACCACCTCAAAAGCCACCAAGGAAGCCATGCTCCGCGACTGGGGCTCATGGGACGGTGCCTTTAACAAGGTCACCGCCGAAGTGCGCCAGACGCTGCTCGAGATGGCCGGCGTGCAGGACGACAGCTTCGCCTGCGTGCCTCTGCAAGGTAGCGGCAGCTATTCGGTTGAAGCCGCCCTGGCCACTGCCATCCCGCGAGATGGCAAAGCCCTGGTGCTGATGAATGGCGCCTACGGCCAGCGCGCCACCAAAACCCTGGAATATCTCGGTCGCGCCTTCATCTCTCTGGACAAGGGCGACTACCTGCCACCGCAGCCCGATGAAGTTGACGCCCTGCTCACGGCCAATCCGGACGTGACCCATGTGTTTTTGGTTCACTGCGAAACCAGCTCCGGCATCCTCAACCCACTGCGCGAGATCGCCGACGTGGTGAAGGCCCACGGCAAGAGCTTGATCATCGACGCCATGAGCACCTTCGGCGCTGTGCCGGTGACCGTCAAAGAAATCGCCTTTGATGTGCTGGTGTCTTCGGCCAACAAGTGCATCGAGGGCATCCCGGGCTTCGGCTTCGTGATCATCCGTCGCAGCGTACTGGAGTCCGCCAAGGGTCGCGCCAACTCGCTGTCCCTCGACCTCTACGAGCAGTGGGTCTATATGGAACGCACTGGTCAGTGGCGCTTCACTCCGCCGACCCACAGTGTCGTGGCGTTTCACAAAGCGCTCGAACAGCACGCAATTGAAGGCGGTGTGCAAGGTCGTCAGGCGCGCTATACGCGCAACCGCGACGTGCTGGTGAGCGGCATGCGTGAACTGGGATTCCGGACCCTGCTGGAAGACTGCTGGCTGTCGCCGATCATCACCACGTTCTTTTGCCCCGAGCATCCGAACTTTGAGTTCATGCGTTTCTACGATGAGCTCAAGACCCGCCAATTCATCATCTACCCGGGCAAGCTGACGCAGGCCGAAAGCTTCCGCATCGGATGCATCGGTCAGATCGACGAATACATCGTTCACCAACTGCTGCGTGCCATTGCTGACAGCCTCGTGGCGATGGGC
This sequence comes from Pseudomonas sp. GM102, assembly GCF_000282555.1. Classification (NCBI taxonomy): domain Bacteria; kingdom Pseudomonadati; phylum Pseudomonadota; class Gammaproteobacteria; order Pseudomonadales; family Pseudomonadaceae; genus Pseudomonas; species Pseudomonas sp. GM102. The sequence continues at coordinate 24,164 of NZ_AKJB01000066.1, forward strand.
GTGGACATGCCAAAACCGGCAGCCTGACGACCCCTTTCAAGATCCCTGCCGATTCGAGCATAGGTGCAATGGGTAGCGCCTCTGGGCGGGGATCTTTTTTTGAACCATGGATTCGGTGACGTATCGCTCGGCAGCGCCGGGCAGGAGTCAGCGATCGCAGTCATTCATAACTTGAAGCCTGATGCCATTCTCACGGCCATCTGATCGATGTCGTGCGTCTGGACAGACTTGTGCACCGAAAACAAAAACAAAAACCGACCAATTTGCGCTGTCTGGCACCACATACGGGATCAGTACACCATGAACAACACCACAAGCCCTCTCGCAAGCGGCTGGAAATCTCTTCAGCGTTGGCGCGTGCAGATTTTCCTGATCACTTGGGTGGCTTATGCCGCCTTCTACTTCACCCGCAAAGCGTTCTCTGTCGCCAAGCTTGGTATTGGCGAGGACCCAAGCTTCATGCTCGAAAAGGCCATGATGGCCAATCTCGACGCCCTTTACCTGACCGCTTATGCCGTGGGTCAGTTTCTTTGGGGCAACTTCTCTGACCGTTTCGGCCCAAGAGTCGTCGTACTGAGCGGCCTCGTCGTCTCGGCCTTGGCGGCGCTACTCATGGGTACCTACGCCACCTTGCCGATTTTCGTCTCCTGCATGCTGGTACAAGGCCTGGCTCAGTCCACCGGCTGGTCAGGTCTTTGCAAGAACGTCGGCAGTTTCTTCAGTACAGGCGTGCGTGGCCGCGTACTGGGGTACTGGAGCACTTCTTATGCCTTTGGCGGGATGGTGGCCACTCCGTTTGCCGGTTGGTGGGCCTACAACGCGTACCACGACTGGCGCATAGCGTTCATCAGCAGCGCCGTCGTGGTGCTGGTGGTGGCGGTGTTGTTCTTTTTCCTGCAACGCAACCAGCCGGAAGACGTGGGTCTGCCTCCTGTCGAGATCGAGATCGAACCCGTCAGCAATGTCGTAGTTCCGCGCGAAAGTATGTGGGCTGGCTTGCGCACCGTGATGAAAAATCGAACCGTGCTGGTTCTCGGCCTTGCCTATTTCATGCTCAAACCCGCGCGCTACGCCATCCTCTTGTGGGGCCCGGTAATCATCTACGAACGCATGCCCGAGATTGGCAAGGTCGCCTCCGCCATCGTACCCACTTCTTTTGAATTGGCAGGTCTGTTAGGTCCAATCCTCATCGGTATCGCATCAGACAAGTACTTCGGCGCCCGTCGTATACCGGCCTGCGTTCTTAGTCTGGTTGTCCTTACCGTCTGCCTGGGGTTGTTTGTTCCTGCGATGCAGAGCGGCAGTCTTTACATGGTAGTCGGCCTGCTGTTCATGATGGGGCTGACGCTCTACGGCCCGGACTCAATGATCAGCGGCTCGGCGGCCATTGATTTCGGTAGCAAGGACGGAGCGGCGTCCGCCGCAGGTTTCGTCAACGGTTGTGGTTCGGTCGGTGCGGTCCTCGGCGGCCTGCTGCCGGGTTACTTCGACACCATCACCGTGTTCATGGTGTTCACCGGCGCTGCACTCCTGGCCAGCTTGATGTTGGTGCCGTTTTGGAACAGCCGCCCGAAAACGGTGGAAAGCCAACTGTCTGTCTCGATCCCGGTACAACCGGTCATCGTCGGCACCAACTCCTGAACTCGTAGTACCCACTTACCCTTCGCTGGAGCAATCATCATGCACTACCAACAACCTTCCCAACTGCAAGCCGTGGTCCTGGACTGGGCGGGCACCGTCGTTGATTTCGGTTCCTTTGCCCCTACGCAAATTTTCGTCGAAGCCTTCGCCGAGTTTGGCGTAGCAGTTTCCCTGGCCGAAGCCCGTGGACCGATGGGCATGGGCAAGTGGGACCACATCCGCACTTTGTGCAACGAGCCTCAGATCGCCGCACGTTACCAGGCCGCCTTCGGCCGCCTGCCGACTGATGACGATGTCACCGCCCTTTATGAGCGCTTCATGCCGTTGCAGATCGAAAAGATCGCCCTGCACTCGGCGCTGATTCCTGGTGCGCTGGATACCATTGATGCCTTGCGCGACAAGGGTCTTAAAATCGGTTCGTGCTCCGGTTACCCAGCGGTGGTCATGGAGAAAGTCGTCGAGCTGGCGCGCAAAAACGGCTACGTCGCCGACTACGTCGTGGCGACCGACGAAGTGCCCAATGGCCGTCCGCACCCGGCCCAGGCGCTGGCCAACGTAATCGCTCTGGGCATCAACGACGTCGCCGCTTGCGTCAAGGTCGACGACACCTGGCCCGGTATTCTCGAAGGTCGTAGCGCCGGCATGTGGACCGTCGCGCTGACCTGTTCCGGCAACGCACTGGGCCTGACCTATGAAGAATTCAAGGATTTGTCCCTGGAGGAATTGGCCGAGGAACGCGCGCGCATCGTCAAGATGTTCGAAGGCTCCCGCCCGCACTACCTGATCGACACCATCGTTGATCTACCTGCTGTCATTGAAGACATCAATGCGCGCCTGGCACGCGGAGAATCGCCTCAGGGCTCCTGATCCCGCACGGTTTGTGTAACTGACAGCGGCCGTCTCACGGGCGGTCGCAACCAAAAAACAACAAGAGAACCTCACCATGAACTACGCCCACCCTGGCACTCCAGGTGCCATCGTTTCCTTCAAGTCCCGTTACGGTAACTACATCGGCGGCGAATTCGTCGCACCGGTCAAGGGTCAGTACTTCACCACCACCTCGCCGGTGAATGGCCAACCGATTGCCGAATTCCCGCGCTCCAGCGCCGAAGACATCGAAAAGGCCCTGGACGCTGCCCACGCCGCTGCCGATGCCTGGGGAAAAACCTCGGTTCAGAACCGCTCCCTGGTGCTGCTGAAAATCGCCGACCGCATCGAGCAAAACCTCGAGCTGCTGGCCGTCACCGAAACCTGGGACAACGGCAAAGCCGTGCGTGAAACGCTCAATGCCGACATCCCGCTGGCAGTGGATCACTTCCGCTACTACGCCGGTTGCATCCGTGCGCAGGAAGGCAGCTCGGCCGAAATCAACGAACACACCGTGGCCTATCACATCCATGAACCGCTGGGCGTGGTCGGGCAGATCATCCCGTGGAACTTCCCGATCCTGATGGCCGCCTGGAAACTCGCCCCGGCCCTGGCCGCCGGCAACTGCATCGTGCTCAAGCCTGCCGAGCAAACCCCGCTGGGCATTACCGTGCTGATGGAACTGATCGGCGACCTGCTGCCGCCCGGCGTGCTCAACGTGGTGCAAGGCTTCGGCAAAGAAGCCGGGGAAGCCCTGGCCACCAGCAAGCGCATCGCCAAGATCGCCTTCACCGGCTCGACTCCGGTCGGCTCGCACATCATGAAATGCGCCGCCGAAAACATCATTCCGTCCACCGTGGAGCTGGGTGGCAAGTCGCCGAACATCTTCTTCGAAGACATCATGAAGGCCGAGCCAAGCTTCATCGAAAAAGCCGCCGAAGGCCTGGTGCTCGCGTTCTTCAACCAGGGCGAAGTCTGCACCTGCCCTTCCCGCGCCCTGGTGCAGGAGTCGATCTATGACGAGTTCATGAAAGTCGTCATGAATAAAGTCCTGCAGATCAAGCGTGGCGACCCGCTGGACACCGACACCATGGTCGGCGCCCAGGCGTCCGAGCAGCAATTCGACAAAATCCTTTCGTACCTGGACATCGCCAAGGGCGAAGGCGCCGAACTGTTGACCGGCGGCAAGGTGGAAAAACTCGAGGGCAGCCTGGCGACCGGGTATTACATCCAGCCGACCCTGCTCAAGGGCACCAACAAGATGCGCGTGTTCCAGGAAGAAATCTTTGGCCCGGTGGTGAGCATCACCACCTTCAAGGACGAAGCCGAAGCCCTGGCCATTGCCAACGACACCGAGTTCGGCCTGGGCGCCGGCCTCTGGACCCGCGACATCAACCGCGCCTATCGCATGGGCCGCGCCATCAAGGCCGGCCGTGTGTGGACCAACTGCTATCACCTGTACCCGGCTCATGCCGCGTTCGGTGGCTACAAGAAGTCTGGCGTCGGTCGTGAAACCCACAAGATGATGCTCGATCACTATCAGCAGACCAAAAACCTGCTGGTGAGCTACGACATCAATCCGTTGGGCTTCTTCTAAAAAGCGTGGGCGATGCAGATGTTTCGGTGTTGCCCTTCAGATGGCCATCGCGAGCAGGCTCGCTCCCACATTTGATCTGTGGCGTTCACAAAACCAATGTGTGGGCTTGCTCGCGAAGGCGTCCTCGATAACCTGACATTCAAGGGACTGGATGCTCTGCTCCCCTTGATCGATCCTTTGGAGTCCTCGATGAAAATCCGTTACAAGGTGAGCCTTGTGGCTGCTTGTGTGCTGTTCGTGACAACCAGTCTTCTATCGCTGGTTCAGGTAGAGCAGATACGTACGATTTTGCGTCACCAGGTCGAGGCGAGCATCTCCGAATCGAGCAATGCTGTGGCACGTCAGATCGAAAACTGGCTGAACGGCAAACTACGTCTGATGGATTTTGCGTCCCAGGCGATCGACCGCCAGTACAGTGCGCAAGCGACCCAACGAATCATCGATTCGCCCATTCTGAAAGATGAATTCAAGCTGGTATTCGGCGCCCTTGAGTCTGATGGAAAACCCATCAAGAACACTGCATCGTGGAATCCAAAACCTGATTATGACGGTCGCACCCGCCCTTGGTACGCGACAGGAAAAACCGGTAACCAAGCCGTTTTAACCGAGCCCTACAAGGACTCCACCACGGGTGAAATTCTGATCTCGGCGGTCGCGCGAATCAGCGACGCCGGTCAGTTGCTCGGGGTATTTGGCGGTGACATCCGCCTGACTACGGTTGCCGATGCCATCAATACCCTGGATTTCGGTGGAGCCGGTTATGCGTTCCTGCTGAGTAAAAGTGGCAACATCATTTCCCACCCGGACGCGGAACTGAACGGCAAGCCCTACAACCAGCTTTTCGCAGGCAGCGCCCTGCCTCTCGATAGTCAGCTTCAGGAGGTCAGCAGCGGTGGGAAGTCCCTCCTGGTGTCTTTCATTCCGCTCTCCAATCTCAAGGGCATGGATTGGTACATCGGTGTGGTGCTGGATCAGGACATCGTGATGGCCGCAGCCCGCATCCTGAGTTGGCGAGCCGTCATCGGTACTGGTCTGGGCGTGCTGATTAGCCTGTTGGTGTTGGGTCTGCTGGTAAGGCGGCTACTGCGGCCCCTGGATCAACTCAAGGATTCGTTGGCCGACATCAATCGCGGAGAAGGCGACCTGACCCGCCAACTACCCGTGGTCGGCAATGATGAAATTGCGCTGGTCGCCGGGGAGTTCAACCAGTTCCTGCAGAACCTGAAAACGCTCATTGGCGACGTGAAAAACAGCTCGCAACACGTCCGCGAGAGCACCACAGCGACGTCGTGTGAAGCGGATCAGGCAGCCAACCGCGTACAGGTCCAATTACAAGAACTGGATCAACTGGCCACCGCCATGACCGAGATGGCCTCGACTGCCGAGGATGTGGCGCGTAACGCTCAAGCCGCGGCCGAAGCGGCGATCGCTGCCAACGAGGAAACAGCAGACGGGGTTGCTTTGGTCTCCAGGTCGACGGGGGCGATCAAGCGGTTGGCTGAGGAGATGGACGCCACCGGTCATGCGATCAACGAGTTGTCCACGCTCAGTCAAAGCATCGAATCCATCGTGGCGGTCATCACCAGCATCGCCGACCAAACCAATTTGCTCGCGCTCAATGCCGCCATCGAGGCGGCACGTGCCGGCGAATCGGGACGCGGATTTGCTGTGGTGGCTGATGAGGTGCGCTCACTGGCCTCGCGAACCCAACAATCCACGCAGGAAATACGCGAGATGATCGACCAGTTGCAGACGGGCGTGAAACACGCCCAAGTGCAAATGCAGCAGAGCCGCGACACGGCCAGCAAGACGGCCGGGGATGCCAATGCAGCCAATGACACCCTCGAGCGCATCCGTGAGGCCATTTATCGCATTAATGACATGAACCTGCAGATTGCCGCGGCGGCTGAAGAACAGAGCGCCACGACCGAAGAAATCAATCGCAACACGACCAATATCCGCGATATCAGCCTTGAAGTATCCGGCAGTGCGGACAAGCAGGTTCGCCAATGTTCAGTGATGGTGGATCACGTCGGCCAGCAGGACAAACTGCTCAATCGCTTCAGGATTTGAGTTTTGCAATTGCCCGAATGCCTGGGCTCCAAACCCGTTACAGACCACAAAAACAACTATTCACCGAG
>NZ_AKJB01000067.1:0-59920 GCF_000282555.1 Pseudomonas sp. GM102
GCGTGGGAATGCAGCCCGGGACGCTCCGCGTCCCTTCCGGAGCCGAACGCGGAGCGTCCGTTGAGGCATTCCCACGCGGAGCATGGGAACGATCTACGTGGGGGATTCTTGAGCCATGCTCCTAGGGCAAAGCATCATCAAGCCCGGCTCGCGAAGCACTCAATCATCCTCATGCAATTTGATCCCGCGTTTATGCAGCAAATACGGAACCAGCAACACCAACAACGTCAGCACCAGAACCGACGCCGCGATCGGTTGTGTCACAAACACCATCCAGTCGCCCTGGCTGATGGACAAGGCATTGCGCAGTTGTTTTTCCGCCATCGGGCCCAGCAGCATGCCGACGATCACCGGGGCTACGGGGAAATCGAAACGGCGCATCAACACCCCGGCCCAGCCGATGGCCAACATCAAAAACAGGTCGAACGTCGAGTGACGCATGCCGTACACGCCGATGGTGGCAAATACCAGAATGCCGGCGTTCAGGTACGGCCGTGGAATCTGCAAGAGTTTGACCCACAGGCCCACCAACGGCAGGTTCAGCACCAGCAAAATTGCGTTGCCTATGTACAAGGAGGCCACCAGCGTCCAGACCAACTCACCCGAGGTCTGGAACAGCAGCGGCCCCGGTTGCAGGTTGTAGTTCTGGAACGCAGCCAACAAGATCGCCGCCGTGGCGGAGGTCGGGATGCCCAGCGTCAGCAGCGGCACCAGCGAGCCGGTGGCGCTCGCGTTGTTGGCCGCCTCGGGGCCGGCGACACCTTCGATGGCGCCCTCGCCTTTGCTGGCCGCGAACTCTTTCGGGTATTTGCTGAGTTTGCGTTCGGTCGAATAAGACAGGAACGTCGGAATTTCCGCGCCACCGGCCGGAATCGACCCGAAGGGAAAACCGATCAAGGTGCCCCGCAGCCACGCGGGAATCGAGCGTTTCCAGTCGGCGCGGGTCATCCACAACGAGGTCAGGCGATGTCGGCTGCTCGTTTCTTCCTTTTGGTAGAGCACGCTGTACAAGGCCTCACCGACGGCAAACAAGCCGACCGCCACCAGCACCACTTCGATGCCATCGACCAGCTCGGGCACCTCCATGGTGTAGCGGGCAATGCCCGAGGTCGAGTCCAGGCCGATCAAGCCGATGGTCAACCCGATGCCCAATGAGGCAAAGCCGCGCAGCATCGACGCACCGAGCACCGCCGACACCGTGGTGAAGGCCAGCACCAGTATCGCGAAATACTCCGCCGGCCCGAATTTCAGTGCCAGCGTCGCAACAACGGGAGCGAACAAGGTCAGCAAAATTGTCGCGATGGTACCGGCGACAAATGAACCGATAGCGGCCGTCGCCAGCGCCGGGCCTGCTCGTCCGTTACGGGCCATGAGGTTGCCTTCCAGGGCCGTGACCATGGAGGACGACTCCCCCGGGGTGTTGAGCAGAATCGAGGTGGTGGAGCCGCCAAACTGAGCGCCGTAATAGATGCCGGCAAACATGATCAGCGCCCCGGTAGGATCGACTTTGGCGGTAATCGGCAGCAGCAAGGCGACGGTCAGCGCCGGCCCGATTCCCGGCAAAACACCGATCGCTGTACCCAGTAGACAGCCAATAAAACCCCACATCAGATTGATCGGCGCCAGCGCCGCCCCAAAGCCGGTTGCCAGACTTGCGAGAATGTCCACCTTGTCGACCTCCTTGGGCCCGGATCAGATCCAGGCGTTGACCAGGGGCGGCAGGGAAACCCCTAGCCCGGCGGTGAAAAGCCAGTAAATCGGTAGCGTCAGGGCGATGCCGATGGCCAGGTCCCGCACCGGGCTGCGACTGCCAAAGCCCCGTGCCGAACAGGCAAACAGCAGTGCCGCCGCCAATACGAAGCCGATGTAGGTAATGAGCAAGGCGACTCCCACCAGCCCCGCCGTGACCCAGGTCGCGCCGAGCTTGCCGCCGGGCTGAGCCTGGGTGGTTTCGTGGTCGTCGCCAAGGTTGCGAAAACCACCGGTGAGCGCCTGATAGCACATCAACAGACCCACGACGCCGAGAAATACCGCGACGGCATAGGGGTAGACATAGGCCGCCATGATGACGAACCCCATCTCGGGAGGAAACCGCGAGGCGCCGAACGCCAATACCGCGCTGATGACGACGACACCTAAGCCAATCGCCAGTTGGGTCGGCATGACTCTCCAGCGCCCGGCCATCTCAAAGCAGCCCGACCTTGACCAGCATCGCGCGCAGGCGCCCATGCTCTTCTTCGACGAATTTGCCGAAATCATCCCCGGTCAGAATGCTCGGTGACCATGCATTGGTTTTTACGTTTTCTTGCCAGACCGTGCTTTTGGTGGCGGTCAGGACGGCTTCGGTCAGTTCTTTGCGCTGTTCAGGCGTCAGGCCCGCTGCGCCGTAAACGCCACGCCAGTTGCCGATCGTCACGTCATAGCCACTTTCTTTGAGGGTCGGTGCATCGATGCCTTCTACACGTGTGGGCGCGCCGATAGCGAGTAAGCGGAACTGTTTGGATTGGACGTATTTGGCAAGCTCGGCGTAGCCGCCGGTGATCACCGTGATGTGGCCCCCCAGCACCGCAGCGACGACTTCGCCGCCACCGGCGAAGGCGACGTAATTGACCTTGTTGACGGGGACGTCCATTTTGCTGGCCAGTTCGGCGATACCAATGTGGTCGATCGAACCCTTGGAGCCACCACCCCATTTGATGCTGGACGGATTGGCTTTGAAGTCTTTGAGCAAGTCGTCCAGGGTTTTGTACGGGGAGTCGTCACGCACGGCAATCACGTTGTATTCGGTAAACAGCCGGGCGATCGGCGTCACGTCCTTCAAGGTGATTTGCGGTTTGTTCTGCTCGATGGCTGCGACCATGATTGCACCGACCACAATCAGGGCATTGGCGTCGCCCTTGGTGCCGTTGGCAAATTGCGCCAACCCCAGGGTCCCACCAGCGCCACCCTTGTTCTCGAAGGTTGTGGACTTTGCCGTTTTCGCCTCGACCATGGCTTTGCCCAGGACGCGTGCGGTCTGGTCATAACCACCGCCGACGGAACCTGGGGCCATGAACTTGACGGTATCGAGCGCAAAAACCGGTGAGGCGAGCGCGGCGGCGGTAACTAAAACGGCGAGGTTGCTGCTGAATCGACGGGCCAATGCAAACATGAGTCGTCTCCGGATAGCTGTTCTTGTTGTTTTCGATCAGGGAAGAACCCCTGTTCGTTGAACATGCGTCTGGGATAAGCGTAGGTCATAGTTGTGTTTGTTGGTGTCCTTTCAATCAACCGGATGGGCAACGACCGATAGCCCCGCGCAATGAGCTGATGTTCCGCGGGGCCGGCACCAAAAGCAGATCAGAAACGCAGGGGCATTATTCTATTAGGCTGCACGCCCGCGTTTCAGGCCTTTACCGGGACCGCCGATACCACCGCGTCCGCAAGATCCAGCGTTCTGGCGTGAGCCTGGGCCTCTTCTTCGCTCATCAGTTCGCCTTCCCATTTGGCGACCACGGCAGTGGCAATGGAGTTGCCCACCGCATTGGTTGCCGAGCGCCCCATATCGAGGAACGTATCGACCCCCAGAATCAGTAACAGCCCGGCCTCGGGAATATTGAACTGGTTCAGCGTCGCGGCAATCACCACCAGGGACGCCCGCGGTACGCCGGCCATACCCTTGGAGGTCAGCATCAGAATCAGCAACATGGTGATCTGGGTACCGATGGACAACTCGATGCCGTAAGCCTGGGCGATAAACAGCACTGCGAACGTGCAGTACATCATCGAGCCGTCGAGGTTGAACGAGTACCCCATCGGCATGACAAAACTGGAGATCTTGCGCTTTACACCAAAGCGATCGAGGGCCTCGAGAATTTTCGGATACGCCGATTCGGAGCTCGCCGTGGCAAAAGACAGCAGAAAGGCTTCCTTGATCAACACCACGAGCTTGAACACCCGCGGTCCGAGAAACAGAAGGCCAGCCAGCACCAGCAGCCCCCACAGCAAGAACAGCCCCAGGTAAAAATCGCCCATGAAGACGGCAAATTTCAACAGGATTGCCAGCCCGTTCACCGACACGGTCGCGGCCATGGCGGCCATCACTGCAATGGGTGCCAACTTCATCACGTAACCGGTGATTTTCAGCATCGCGTGGGACAACTCTTCGATCAGACCCACCAGACGCTCGGCCTTTTTGCCCAGCGCCGCCAGCGCGACGCCGAAGAACATGGAGAACACCACGATCTGCAGGATTTCGTTGTTGGCCATCGCCTCGGCGAAGGATTTGGGTACCAGGTGGACGACGAAATCCTTCAGGGTGAAGGCTGACGTCGCAAGGTTAGTGTGGGCACCGATATCGGGCAGTGGAAGGCCGAGGTTGTGCCCAGGTTGTAGCAGATTGGCCATGACCAGCCCCAGCACCAGAGACACCAACGAAGCCGTCACGAACCACCCCAGAGCCTTGGCAAATACGCGCCCGACCGACGCGGCATCGCCCATATGCGCGATACCCACCACCAGCGTCGAGAACACCAGCGGCCCGATCAGCATTTTGATCAGACGCAAAAAGACATCCGAGACAATGGAGATGTACCCCGCTACTTTGGTCGCCGATTCCTTGTCCGGAAAGTTGATGAACACCATGTAACCGATAAGGATCCCCAGGGTCATGGCGATCAGAATCCATGCCGCAGCCGGTAATTTGCTCTTCATAAAACACCTCCATGGGTTTAACCCAGTTCCAATTGCCTCAATGGCAGCGATTCATTCGCAATAGGTTGATCCATGCACGGAACGACTTTTATCCGCTCAAGTGCGCTGAACCGGGCAGCAAGCAAACCGCCCTTGAATCGGGGCGGTGCTTGTACAAGAGGTGAATCGTTATTTTTGTTATCAGCCGACTACGTCATGCAGGCGTCATGTACACGTCGGGAGGCTCAGGCAGAGCAGCGAGCATGTCTTGCAACCCGGCGGCCCACTGCGCACGGATACGATTGAAGTAAGGGTCGTCGGCCGTGATGCGGTAACTTTTCGCACGGGTAAAACTGTCTTTGCGATACACCAGCAGGTCCAGCGGCATGCCTACCGACAGGTTGCTGTGCATGGTCGAGTCGAACGAGATCAGCCCGCAGCGCAGGCCTTCGTCGAGTGAGGTGCGAAACTTCAGGTTGCGATCCAGGATCGGCCTGCCGTATTTGCTTTCACCCAATTGCAGGAACGGCGTGTCTTCAGTCGCTTGAATGAAGTTGCCTTGCGGGTAAATGCTGTACACGTCCATGGGCCCGTCCGCGATTTGCCCACCGACCAGAAAGGAACAACTCAAGTCGGTCTTGCCCGCCAACTTGGTGCGATCCCGGGCGACGACTTCGCGAACGGTTTCGGCCACCAGCACGGTGGCGTCATAGAGCGTGCGGACATTCAACAGATGGGTACCCGACCCGCTCGCACGTTGCTTGAGCAGGTTGACCACCGATTGCGACGTGGCCAGGTTGCCCGCGGTTTGCAGCACGATCAGCCGCTCTCCAGGCGTGCTGAAAATAAACAACTTACGGAAGGTTGAAATCTGGTCGATACCGGCATTGGTCCTTGAATCGGAGATGAACACCAGCCCGTCGGCCAGGTGCATAGCGACGCAATAAGTCATTCGTGTTAACTCGTGAATTTGAGATGAGAGGCCATACCGTCTCCATGACGGTATGGCCAGTTGCTGCGACTGACTCGGGGTTATTGGTGTTGAACCTGAAACAGGGACGTTACCTGTACCCGAGCCAGCATCGACTCAGCCCCGCCGCCACGACGCATACCGCGTACCGGACAGGCGTCCAGGTAGTCCAGACCCACCGCCAGTTTCAGATGGCGTTCGGGCCGGGCCAACCGATTCGTCACGTCGAAGCTGTACCAGCCATCGTCGAGCCACGCTTCGGCCCAGGCATGACTGGCCAAGTGATTTTCATCTTCGGTACACAGGTAGCCAGAGACATAACGCGCCGCAATCCCCAGGCTGCGGGCACACGCCAGGAAGGCGTGGGTGTGGTCCTGGCACACCCCTCCTCCGCCCGCAAACGCCTCGGCTGCGCTGGTATCGACCGTGGTCGCACCCGGGTTGTAGACCATGTGGTCGGCCAGGCCATTCATCAGGTCGATCAGCGCCGTCCGATCACGCCGCGTACCGCAGTGCTGCACGGTAAAGGCATTCAGCGCATCGTCCAATTTTGTCAGGTGACTGGTGCGCAAAAATGGCAAAGGCGATTGGCTGTCGCGTTCAAACTCACGGTCCGGATCGATTTCAACCTGACCATAAGCCGTCAGCACCAGAGCTCCGTGGGGCTCGTCCATCGTCAACACATGCAGGATGTTGCCGTAAGGATCGAACTGGCTGCGGACCAGGCGCGGCAATTCCAGGTGCCATTCGAGGATGCGCTGGCGATCGCTGTTCTGCGGTGTCAGCCGCAGGAACTGGATGCTGGTGCAGACTTCGTCGGCGTAGCTGTAGGTGGTGTCGTGGCGTATGGACAGTTTCATACGACCTCCAGATAGGACTCGTGCACGGTCTGACCAAGATGGCGAACCTGGGAGATGAAATCAGTCAGCCACAGGTGCAGACCGAAGCCGAGAATCTCGTCGATCCCGGTGTAACGCAGCCGCGCATTCAGTTCGGCGGCCAGGCGCTGGGCCGGTCGGCCGTTATTGCCCGGCAGGCTGGCGAGGATCTGGTCCAGTTCCTCGATACAAGCGTGCAGCGAACGCGGCACATCGCCGCGCAACAGCAACATCTCGGACACCTGCTCGGCGCCGGGCGCATTGCGGTAGATCTCGTTGAACGCCTCGAAGGATGACAAGGCGCGCAGCAAGGCGCTCCACTGGTAGTAGCCTCGCGCAGAGTTGTCACTCACCTCCTCCGACTCTTCGCCGAACATTTCGTAGCGCGCATCCAGCAGGCGCAGGGTGTTGTCGGCCCGTTCAAGGAAAGTGCCCAAGCGGATAAAGCAGTAGGCATCGTTGCGCATGATCGTGCCCGAGGTCGCCCCACGGAACAGATGCGAACGCTCCTTGACCCACTCGCAGAAATGGCTGATGCCGTAGCGACCCAGGCCATTGCTGGCGATATTGCGCATCTCCAGCCAGGTGGCGTTGATGTTCTCCCACATGTCGGCGGTGATGCGTCCACGCACCGCGTGAGCATTGGCCCGAGCTGCCTGCAGGCAGCAATAGATACTGCCGGGGTTGGTTTCATCCAGCGCGAAGAAGTGCAGCATGCGCTCGGTGTTGAGTTCGCCGTAACGTTCGTTGTAGTCGTCCAGCGTGCCGGCGGCCAATAGCGACATCGCCAGCTCGGCGCGGCCATCGGTGCGCCCGGCGTGGGGCATCAGCGACAGCGAGTAACTGACTTCGAGCATGCGCGCCAGGTTTTCGGCGCGCTCCAGGTAACGGGACATCCAGTAGAGGTCCGAAGCGGTTCTTGAAAGCATGTCTTAGTCCTCCACTACCCAAGTGTCTTTGGTGCCGCCGCCCTGAGACGAGTTCACCACCAGCGAGCCTTCGCGCAATGCGACGCGGGTCAGGCCACCGGGCACCAAACGGGTTTCGCTGCCCGACAGTACAAACGGGCGCAGATCAATATGGCGTGGAGCGATGCCGTTTTCGACAAAGGTCGGGCACGTCGACAGGCACAGGGTGGGTTGGGCGATATAGGCTTCGGGGCGTGCCTTGAGACGCGCGCGGAAGTCCTCGATTTCCGCCGCCGTGGCCGCGGGCCCGACCAGCATGCCGTAGCCGCCGGAACCCTGGGTTTCCTTGACCACCAGCTCGGGAAGATGGGCCAGCACGTGGGACAGCTCTTCGGGTTTGCGACATTGCCAGGTCGGCACGTTCTTGAGGATCGGTTCCTCGCTGAGGTAGAAGCGGATCATGTCGTCGACATAGGGGTAGATCGACTTGTCGTCGGCCACACCGGTGCCGATGGCATTGGCCAAGACCACGTTCCCCGAGCGATAGGCCGCTACCAGTCCCGGGACACCCAGCATGGAGTCTGGATTGAAGGACAGCGGATCGAGGAAGGCATCGTCAAGGCGGCGATAGATCACATCCACCTGTTTCGGGCCGGCGGTGGTGCGCATGTAGACATGATCGTCGCGGACAAACAGGTCGGCACCTTCGACCAGTTCCACGCCCATTTCACGGGCCAGGAACGCGTGTTCGAAGTAAGCGCTGTTGAAGCGGCCCGGGGTCAATACCACGGCCGTGGGGTTGTCCAGGGGGCTGGAGCTCTTGAGGGTGTCCAGCAGCAGATTGGGGTAGTGATCGATGGGTGCCACACGCTGGGCGGCGAAGAGTTCGGGGAACAAGCGCATCATCATCTTGCGGTCTTCGAGCATGTAGCTCACACCGCTGGGGGTGCGCAAGTTGTCTTCCAGTACGTAGTAACTGCCATCCCCGTCGCGGACCAGATCGACCCCGGAGATGTGGGCATAGATGCCGCGGTGCAGATTCAGGCCCTGCATGGCGACCTGGTAACCCTCGTTGGCCAACACCTGCTCGGCCGGAATAATGCCCTCCTTGAGAATGCGTTGCCCGTGGTAGATGTCGGCCAGGAACATGTTCAATGCCTGGACCCGTTGAATGCAGCCACGCTCCACCGTTTGCCATTCGCGGGCGGTGATGCTGCGTGGAATGATGTCGAACGGAATCAACCGCTCTGTGCCCTGCTCGTCCCCGTATAAGGTGAAGGTGATGCCGGCTCGGTGGAACAACAGGTCGGCTTCGCGACGACGTTGATCCAGCAACTCCAGAGGTGTGTCCGCCAACCAACGCGCGAACTCCTGGTAATGTGGGCGGCAGCCACCACTCGCATCATACATTTCGTTAAAAAAAGCTCGGGACATACCCTACTCCTTGCCGCGATACAGACGGCATTTTCTTATCACTTTGCTATTTCAATAAAATAAGGCCTTACGTTGTTTTAGTGAGTACTGTTTCTGTTGAGCACCTCAGTGTGCGTCGTTAACTTCCTGTCACATTCGGAAATAACTTCCTCATGACTTCGGTAATCTCTTGACGCGTCCCGACGCCAGAGATTCGGCCTCTGCGGTTTGATTTCTGGCGCCCCATTTATAAACGTTCCCCATTATCTTTTTTCGTTGAAAACCACACTTTCGGTGGTTGGAAAGTACTTTTGCAAGGGCTGTGCCCAAGTATTGTTACGGCCAATAAAAAACGAAAACCCCCTCCACAAAGACATCAGAGAGACATTTCATTGCATTTTTGAGACAGAAACAGGTGCGACCGCTGAAACGTTTTTCTCACTGGTAACTTGCACAAGTCTGGAGCGGGCAAAAATGGTGCGATTAGCAACTCCAGGGCGTTTTTTGCCCTATAAGCGGGAAATTTCTACTCATTATTTTTATTGCCCTTGTAGTACAAAGCATCCCGCCCGGCGTCTCGATAAATATCGAACGCACTATTAATGCTCAAAAAAATGCACCAAGAGATGTCAGGAAGAACGTAAGTGCCAAGTAGAGAGGCAAGTAAAGAAGGCCTGATCCATGGCCAAATGAGGTCGAGACAGACTGCGAGCGGGCCGCCCGGTTATCCGGTCAAACGGCCGCCAACCATTCTTTTTGACGGGCTAATACCGATGTCGCTGTCTCACCGACCAGCTCAGCGTACACATTGGGTGCGGTCGCCCCTTCGGTGCTGATCAACAGGACTTTCGATTGCCGATTGATACCGGTTTTTGAGGCGAGGCCTGGCGTCGACATGATCTGCGTAAGCCCGGCTAGCCCGGCAACGGCGGATTCTCCAGCGACCACCGGGATATCTTGTGGGCTACCGATAGCCAGCTTGCGCATGGCGTCCACGGCATCCTGATCCTGGACGGT
This sequence comes from Pseudomonas sp. GM102, assembly GCF_000282555.1. Lineage (NCBI taxonomy): Bacteria > Pseudomonadati > Pseudomonadota > Gammaproteobacteria > Pseudomonadales > Pseudomonadaceae > Pseudomonas > Pseudomonas sp. GM102. The sequence goes on from NZ_AKJB01000067.1 coordinate 9,858, forward strand.
CATGAAAAAATCCACGCTGGAATGAAGAAACTTCCACGCCAGTGGCGAGGTTTCACCACAGGCCAACCCGGCCATCAGCGAGTCTACCGAGCCCGTGGCCTTTGCGGCTTTACCGCTGAGGGCGCTTTGGTACAGGCAATCGGCTTGCTCGGGCTCAACGACAATCAACACAGGTCGTTGCTCGCCATACTGCTCCCAGAAGTAACTGGCGATCCCCGCCGCCAGTCCGCCGACCCCGCCTTGCAGAAAAACATGGGTGAATGCACATCCGCTGCCATGCCATTCAGTCGACGCGTCGATGATCTCTGCGGCCATGGTGCCGTAACCCTGCATGACGTCCCGCGGGATCTCTTCGTAGCCATCATAGGAAGTGTCAGAAACAACCCGCCATTGATTGCTCGCAGCCAGGGCTGCTGCGTGCTCAACCGACTCATCGTAGTTGCCGCTGATACGGATGATCTCTGCGCCATAAGCCGCAATGCCCTCTTCGCGTTCGGTACTGACCTTGGCATGCAGCACGATCATGCATCGGCAGCCGATGCTTTGCGCGGCTGCGGCCAGCGCACGGCCATGGTTGCCGTCGGTAGCACTGATGACAGTGAAGTCGGCGAGTGACGTCGCGTACTTGCCTGCAAGCAGACCTGGCGCGTCATAACCTCGCGCTGGAAATGTCCGAAGGATCAAACGGACCAGCGCAATCGGTGCGCCAAGAGCCTTGAAACTGCCGAGCACAGAGCGCGCGGATTCATCCTTCACCCACACGCGCCCGACGCCCAGTTGCGCGGCCAGATCAGGTAGCGAATACAAAGGCGTGCCCTGGTGATTCAGGTGCTGCCAATGGGCAAGCCAGGCGCGACTTTCAGCGGCTTTGTGCATGTTCATGATGCCCAGCAGGTCATCAGGATACGGTTCACGTCTTGCGTTGGGGTTGGCGATTAACATAGGGGCACTCCATTTTCAGGCAAAGCGAAGTCGTCGCTGGCGAATGTCAGCCAGCGAATCGGTCTATCGGGTGAATTGCTCAGCGGCCAGTGTCGAGACGCCTCATGACCACATCCAGCAGAACATCGGCGCCGTTGAGCAACTGATCGTCATCGGTGTGCTCTCGCGGGTTATGGCTGATGCCTCCTCGGCTGGGAACGAAGATCATCGCCGACGGCGCGATGCGGGCAATCATCTGCGCATCATGCCCGGCCCCGGACGTCATCCGTTTGTGGCTGTAGCCCAACCGCTCGGCGGCCGCCTGAATCTCATCAGCCAGCTCTGCATTGAAGGTCACTGGCTCGAACCGCACTAACTGTTCAGTGCTGAATCGCACGCCTTCTTCCTCGCAAGCCCTGGAAAGAAACTGTGCCAATCGCTGCTCGGCAGCAACCAGCCTCGACTCGTCAGGGTCACGCAAGTCGACGGTGAACGTCGCTTTGCGCGCAATGACGTTGATCACGTTGGGCTCAAAACTCATGCAGCCGACGGTCGCCAGGGTAGCCCCTGCTGAATCCATCGCTATTTGGCGCAACTCGTTCACCACGGCACAGGCGACATACCCGGCGTCATGGCGCAAGCGAGTGGGTGTGGTGCCGGCATGGTTGGCGTTGCCTTGCACGACCACCTGCTGCCACGAGATGCCCTGAAGATTTTCAACCACTCCGATCAATACGCCTTCGGCCTCCAGTATCGGACCCTGTTCTATATGCAGTTCCAGGTACTCAAGCGGAATGATCGAACCGGGTTCCATGTCACCGGCATAGCCGATGCGTTCGAGTTCATCCCCAAGGCGGCTTCCATCGGTGCCAAGCGTATCCAGCGCTTGCCCGACATCCATTCCCCCGGCATGCACCAGCGATCCCATCATGTCCGGTTGATAGCGCACACCTTCTTCATTGGTGAAGGCGGCAATGGTGATCGAACGCGCCGGCAGCACTCCAGCGTCGCGGTACGCCCTGACGACAGCCAGCCCCGCAAGCACGCCATAACAACCATCGAGGGCACCGGCATTGGTCACAGAATCGATGTGCGAACCGATCATCAGCGGCGCTTGATCGCCTTGGTCCGTCGCCGAACGCAACGTGGCGAAGATGTTGCCGATCCGATCGACCCGAACGTCCAGCGCAAGCGCCTTCATCCACTCGACGAGCTGATCGCGGCCGGCTTTTTCAGTGTCGGTGAGGGCGATGCGCGTGCGACCGCCATTGGCTTCATCTACCCCAATCTCCCCAAGGGTGCGGATTTGCTGCAAAAGGATTTGGCCATTCAGGCAAAGGTCAGCGGTCAATGAACGCACAAGGCTCTCCAGCACAAGAGGTACGAGATGAACAGGCGCTAACGCAACGTCACGCCGTTCACGATGTGGTAAATAGTATTTCGAGACCGCTGCAAGATTTTCTTGATTTGCCCCCTCCGGATGAAATTTCATTGCGTATTTCAGCTCGTGTTCGAGCGCCCCTTCAGAGCCTTCACTTATGAGCCTTGACGCCTTCGATCTTGCACTGCTGGACGCCGTCCAGAGGGACGCGACGATTTCTCAACATGAACTGGGCACCCGGATCAACCTGTCACCGGCGGCGGTCAACCGTCGCCTGAAAAAGCTGGCAGCCGACAAGGTCACTCGCAAAACCGTCACGCTGGTCAACCCGGCACAAGTGGGCTACCACCTGACGATCATCACGGAGGTTGAAGTCGCGAGCGAACGCCCTGATCAGCTCGACGCCATGAAGCGCGGCTTTCTGAGCTGCCCACAGGTTCAGCAGTGCTACTACGTGGCGGGAGAATGCGACTTCGTCCTCATCATGCTCGTGAAGAACATGGAGCAGTACACCGAACTGACCGCGCAATTGTTCTTCGAGAACGACAACGTTAAGCGCTTCAAGACACTGGTATCGATGAGCAACATCAAGGTGGGCATGGAAGTGCCGACGGATGCTTTTGATCCGGGCAGCCCCTGAGGCTGATATCGGCCGAGGCTGTGTAAAAACGTTTTTGAGCGCGACAGGTACTCAAAACCGGACTGAAAATTGCGCTTCTACGCGAAATCCACATCTGCTTATGTGTCGATAAATTTCAGATTTAATGTAGACGCGCACACTTCAATTTTGACCAAGCGTTTTTACACACGCTGGGTCGTTTACAGCTCTTCGCGAGAGGCAACAATCGGCCAGAAGCGGTCGGTGATCCAAATAAATAAATCTGCCCCCCGTTTTCTTAACCGCATGCGATGAGCGTTGCACCTTTGATTTAGAGATGTATCAAATCGGCGTTGGCAATAAATCAGGACACTTTTGAGAGGCAAGCCCCGCAGTCCGGTGTAACTACTTAAAGCCCCGTTGACGAGCAAGAATGGTGAGTGTGCAGCGATTTTCGCCCAAGGGGCCGCCATGCTGTGATTCTCCGTTCGTACCCTGGCCGTGGGCTAGGAGGCTATTTAGGGCGCTCATGGAATGCAGCAAAAACATCCGCCATAAAATCCATGAAAACGATGGCTCGCTGGGGCAGCAGCCGATTCGCTAAGTATACGATTTGGATCGGGACGGGTGGCGCCACGTATTCGTTAAGCAGCAATTGAAGATTGCCACTTCTCAGCCCTTCCTCATAAAGCCATTGAGGCCCCTGCGCGATTCCCAATCCTGCATTGACGTACTCACGTATCGCCTCAGGCGAGTTGACACGCAGTCGTCCGGAGATCGGGACATCAGTATCCTTAAACCGCCAGTTGGTTCCAGTGGATAGGAGGGTATAAATGAGGCAGTCGTGTTCCTTCAGGTCATCAGGCGAAGAGGGAGAGCCACGTTTCTCTAGGTACGCACGGCTGGCAACGCACACACGCTCGAACCACGCTAGTGGCCGGGCCCGCATTGCACTGTCCTCCAGGTGCCCAATACGAATCGCGAGTTCTGCCCCCTCGTCGATTAAATTGACGTAGCGATCATTGATTTGAAGATCGAGCGACAGTTCGGGATAGCGCTCTAGAAAGCTCGCAACGTGCGGTACGATGAAGGTGTGAGCCAATGCGGTCGGGCAAGCGACGCGCAGTAACCCAGACGGCGCTACGTTCCCTCTCAGTGAGGACTCTGACTGTTCCACTGAGTCCAGAATACGCCGCGCATCTGCGTAGTACCGTTCACCCTCGGGCGTGAGCATCAGCTTTCGTGTGGATCGGTGAAGCAGCCTGGTTTGCAAATGGTCTTCAAGAGCAGCGACGTAACGACTGACGTTCGGTTGCCCTAGTCCTAGATCACGTCCCGCAGCAGAAAAACTACCTGTCTCGACAGCGCGTACAAAACAGCTCATCAGTAACAACCGGTCCATCACGCCCCTTTTCATGCAGATTTTGCATGAGATCTATTCTATTTGCCCATCTTATCAGCGCGCTGGCATGAATACATAGTTGCTCTCAGAAGGTCAGTCGTCCGGCTGGCCGCCCCAAAAGAGAGGAAATTTACATGTCCCGTTTACAAGGCAAGCGTACCCTCATCACTGGCGGTACAAGCGGCATCGGTCTGGAGACCGCCAAGCAATTTCTCGCCGAAGGCGCACGCGTGATCGTCACAGGTGTTAATCCTGAGTCCATGGCAAATGCTCAAGCTATTTTAGGTAGCGAAGTCTTGGTGCTGCGAGCCGACTCCGCCAGTGTCACAGCCCAGAAGGAGCTGGCGCAGGCTGTTCAGTCTCATTACGGGCAGCTCGACGTTGCCTTCCTCAATGCTGGCGTATCCGTCTGGATGCCAATCGAAGACTGGAACGAGGAGATGTTTGACCGCTCCTTTGACATCAATGTCAAAGGCCCTTACTTCCTCCTGCAAGCACTGCTGCCGGTCTTCTCCAACCCTGCATCGGTGGTTCTTAACACCTCGGTCAGTGCGCACCTGGGCGCCGCGCGTTCATCCATTTACGCCGCAACAAAGGCGGCGTTTCTGAACATGTCGAAAACGCTCTCTAGCGAGCTTCTCCCGCGTGGTGTTCGAGTAAATGCGGTCAGCCCTGGTCCGATCGACACGCCGCTGTACGACAAGGCGGGTATCCCCGATGCCTACCGCGAGCAGGTCAACAAAGATATTGCTGCGACTATACCCTTTGGCCGTTTTGGCACGCCTGAAGAAGTAGCTAAGGCGGTTCTGTATCTGGCCTCGGACGAGTCTCGTTGGACGGTCGGAACGGAAATTATTGTTGATGGTGGGCGCTCGCTTTAATGGGCTAGTCACAACTTCACTTTTATACAGCCCGCTTCCCGCTCGGAAGCGGGTGTCGTCGAAATAACAGTGGGTATTCAAATGTCGCAATCACGGCTCACGCTTGTTAGCCACGGGCTTTGTCCGTTTGTTCAGCGAGTAGCAATTTTACTCCTCGAAAAAGAGGCTCCATTTCAACGGGTTGATGTGGATTTGGCCGAGAGGCGTCATGCACTGGCCAATCGCGCTAGCGTTCAGGCTGCTGTCGCCGAGGATTATGCAGACCGGTTACGCAAACATCTGCTGGAGGTGAAGGCCATTTTAGTCAGATGAGTCATAAATATCAGTCCAGTGTCTCGTATGGCGGGACTTAGCCTGGTGCGACCGTGGAGCTGGGTCTCCTTTGCGAATTTGCAGGAGGCCCGCTTTCCTATTCTTCAGGAAAGTGCCTATACAACGGATAGCAAGGCACTGATGCTCGAAGGCTTAACCTTGCTAGACCTCCTGTACCCACTCACGAAACTATGTGCCGTTAAGGTTGGAAATGGCGGAAGGCAGCCGGAGTCGAACCTGCCCGGGAACGGATGCCGTCCCCAACCGGGTTTGAAGCCCGGCCGCGCCACCGGGCGCGATTGCCTTCCTTGAACTCAGTCTTCTGTTTGTTGGGCCAGTGCATTGTCGAGCCGGATCTGGCGCCGGTCGCCAAAGCGTCGGGTCAGGCCGATTCGGTCGAAGTACTCAAGAATCTGAATGCTGCGTTTGCGCCCCAGGCCCACGGCATCGCGAAATGCAGCGACCTGAATCACCGGGTCATCGCTGGCCAGTTGCACCAGCATAGCCGCCAATCGGCGCAGCAGCGTGTCGGTGTAGAACAGGTCACGAACAACTTGATGCAGCAACCCCAGTCGCGCCATCTTGCGCAGCAGCAGGCGCACGGCGGCCTCTTCGCGACCAGCGACTTTGGCCAAGTCACGCACCCATGGCGGATCGAAAACTGCCTGTTCGAACAGCGGCTGTAGCTGTTGCCACAGGGTCTCGTCGTCCTCGCTCAAACGCACTTGATGGTCCGGCAAATGCAGCCACGGACCGCTGGCGACGATCGCGCCGCAGGCCAGTAATTCGTCGAGCAGGCTGATAAAGGTCGGCCGGTCCAGCGCGGTGCCGGCGAAGCGCCGCAGGCGGTCCCTGTCTGGTCCCATTTGATCCGGTTCGAGCTGATGAAAGCGTGCGAGGTGTTCCAGCAGCGGCGCTTTCAGGGCTTCCCAGCGGGCAGCGCTGAACAGCAACGGCCCCTGCCGCGTATCGATCAAGCGCACGTCATCGGGCAATGCCCAGCTATCGCGTGGACGGTTGAACTGGCGTTCCAGGCGTTGCGGGTCGAGCCCGGTTTCGCTGTTGGCCAGCAGCGCCGGCAGTGCGTCTTCCAGGCTGTTCGTGGTGGACAGCGTTTGTAGTTGCGCCAATCGCTCGGGGCTGCGGCGGTGTCGGGCCGGGGCGAACGGGTCGAGCACCCGGCCACCGCCGAGGGTGCGTTGGGCGCTTTGGTCGCGCAGGATCAAGCGGTCGCCCTTCACCGCCAGCACCGGCGCGTTCACCAGCAGTTGCGCGAACATCTGCTCACCCGGTGCCAGGCTGCTGCCCTCCAGCAAGGCCACCCGCGCCGTTACGTCCTGAGTACCGAGATGCACGTGCACCGGTTGAAAGTGCTCGAAGCTTCGCGCTTCGCTGGCCAGCAAGGTCATCTCGATATCCAGGCGCTGGGTCGGCGCATGCAGCCATTGGGCCAACAGCCAGTGGCCACGGTGAATCTGCTCCAGGGCCAGACGCTCGGCACTCAGGTTCAGCGCGACTCGCTGCCCGGCCGTTGCGCTGTCGGCCGCTTGGTTCTGTGCATGCAGGCCTCGCACCCGTACCGGTTTGCCCTGCGGACTCAACATCAGCGTATCGCTCACGGTCACCTGGCCGGACAACGCGGTGCCGGTCACCACGATCCCGGCACCGGCCACGCTGAAAGCCCGATCAATCGCCAAGCGAAAACCACCGCTGGCGCTGCGTTGAAGCACCTCATGTTTCTCACTCAGCAAGGCTTGACGCAGTGTCTCGACACCCTCGCCGGTCACACTCGACAGCGCGATTTGCGGCGCGTTGGCATAGGGGCCGGATGCGAGCAATGCTTTGATCTGTTCCCGGACTGCCTGCACACGCGTCGGATCGACCCGGTCGCATTTGCTGATGGCGACCAGTGCCCGAGGGATGCCCAGCAACTCGACGATCGCCAAATGTTCGCGAGTCTGCGGCATGACGCCGTCATCGGCCGCCACCACCAACAACACCAGATCAATGCCCTGCGCCCCGGCCAGCATGTTGTGGGTGAAGCGCTCATGACCGGGCACGTCGATAAAACCGGTCAGCGCGGCGCCCGGTTCCAGCGCCGCGTAGATATAGCCGAGGTCGATGGTCATGCCGCGTTCACGTTCTTCCCGGCGACGGTCGCCTGCCTGGCCGGTCAGTGCCTGGAGCAAGGAGGTTTTACCGTGATCGATGTGCCCCGCCGTGCCGACAATCACCCGTCCTGGCCCTCCTCCTGCAGTTGATCGAGTTGAGCCAGCCATGCGGCTTCGTCGTCGAGTTGGCGTAAATCCAGCCATAGTGCGTCATCGTCGATGCGACCGAGCACGGGAATCGGCAGCCGACGAAACGCGGCCTCCAGCCCCAGCAATCGCCGCCCACGCAGGCGCTTGGAGACGTTGGGCCGCAGGCATAACGCGGCGCTCGGTAAGCGAGCCACCGGTTGGCTGCCGCTGCCGATCATGCCCAGCGCCGGCACCGCGCTGACGCTCCAGCTGTCACCCAACACCTGTGCCAGTGACGGTTGCAGGCGTTCGGCCTGGGCATGAATGTCGGCTTGGGGGCGGGTCAGCAGGCGCAGACTCGGCAGACGCTCGGCCAACCGATCCGGATCGCGGTAGAGCATCAACACCGCTTCGAGCGCGGCGAGGGTCAGCTTGTCGACCCGCAGTGCACGCTTGAGCGGGTTCTTCTTGATCTTGGCGATCAGGTCTTTGCGGCCAACAATCAATCCGGCTTGGGGACCACCGAGCAGTTTGTCGCCACTGAAAGTAACGATGTCCGCGCCATCGAGCAGCGCTTGGCGCACCGTCGGTTCGGCGGGCAGGCCCCAGCGAGTCAGGCCCAGCAGACTGCCGCTGCCCAGGTCCTCCAGCAACGGCAGCCCGTGGCGGTGAGCCAACTCCGCCAGTTCTGCCGTCGGCACCCGGGCGGTGAAACCTTCGATGGAATAATTGCTCGCATGTACGCGCATCACCAGGCCACTGCGCGGACCAATCGCAGACTCGTAATCGCGGGCATGGGTGCGGTTGGTGGTGCCCACTTCGTGGAGCCGCACTCCGGCGCGAGCCATGATGTCGGGAATGCGGAAGGCGCCGCCGATTTCGATCAGCTCGCCACGGGAAATGATGCCTTCCTTGCGCGCGCCCAGGCTGTTGAGAGCAAGCAACACGGCGGCGGCATTGTTGTTGACCACGGTCACCGCTTCGGCGCCGGTCAGCTCGCGGATCAGGCCTTCGATCAGGTCGTCTCGATCACCGCGCTTGCCGCTGTGCAGGTCGAATTCCAGATTGAGTGGGTAGCGGGCGGCGAGTTGAACAGCTTCGATAGCCGTCTCTGGCAATAACGCTCGACCGAGGTTGGTGTGCAGCACCGTGCCGGTGAGGTTGAACACCCGGCGGACTTGGCTGCGATGCTGGATCGCCAGACGCTCACCCGCCCTGCCCGCCAATACGTCGGGGGCGATTTCAACCGCGTTGAGTTCACCCTTTTGAACCGGCTCGCGCAGATCATCGAGCAGTTGCCGCAAACCGGCCAGCAGCGCATCACGCCCGTAACGTTCAGCCAGCGGTTGGCAGGCGGGATGGCGCAGCAAGCTGTCAATGGAGGGCAGCCGCAAGACTTGGCTGGCGGAGGTTGCAGACATCAGAGGCTCCCGGAAGCGAGTGACCGTCGCGTCTGAGTGTAGCCGCTGGGCTCACTGCTCAGGTGATGCCGAGCGCCGCCTTCGTCTTTGGTCGTCTGCGCGGCGGTGATGTCTTTGCGTTTGAGGCTCGCGTTGTGATCGTGTCGCCGCTGGCGCTTTTGAAGGGGAATTTGAGGGTGAAGCTGAGTGGGTCGGCCATTGTTGGTGCTCCGGCTGGGTTGCTCTTGAAGAACCCAGAGCATTGCACTTGGCCGTGGTGCTGACTTTTAATCGACTTTAAAAAGACAGCGCTTTGATCAAAGCTCTTTACCGAGGGGCAAGCCTCTCGGTAAAGGGCTGAGTGATTACTTAGGTGGAACGAAATTATCCAGCATTCGATTCACCGCCAGTTCAGCCAGCATGATGACTTGCTGAAGCGCCAGCAGGGTATTGCGGTGGGTGCCCTCCACCAATGCAGCAATGTCACTGGCCATGACACTGGCCGAGGCCAAGTTCTCACACGTTTGAACCAGCAAGGCTTCATGGCCGACATCCGGCGCAACCATGTACATGGTGCTGGGTTTGCGGGGGGTGTTGTTCATGACCGCTGCCGGGTTGAGGTAGAAATTCAGGGCACGCTCGGCGGCTTCGTGGAATTTTTTCGAGTCGAGGGATTCGTACGGGGATGCCGGATCGGTGTCCGGTTCCGGTGGATTGGGTGTCACTTTGAACATAGATGAAACTCCCACTTAGAATAAATAAGAGCCATCACCCTCGCTACCAAACGAAGGGTGGCGGCCATACGCGGGTTGGTAGACCGGTCTAAGTAGGAAACCCGGCGCTCACAATGGAGCCCCACGCATGACCACCATATAAAGCTGAGCCCCAAAAAAGAGACTGCATAAGGTGTCGCCATGCGACTACTTAAAGGCGGGCTACCAAACCCGATCACTGTTTTTCAGTGACAGGGAAACGATATAGCCCGCCCCACAGCCGCACAAGTCAGCGGATTCTGGCGCACGTGTAGGTAACGACGCAAGGCGTTGTAGCCGTTAGGACGTAACGGCGGGTGTCTTTAAACGCGTACGTTAAACACATGAAAGCGTTCAAAAAATTGAGGAAGCGTCCGACATCTTTTAGGGGTTGGCTGTCGCAAGCGAGAGGTTTAATGTGGTTGCGCCCAACAGGTAGAGAGATAGGACCACGTGATGCTTGGCTGGGTGTACTTCATCTTGACACCCACGACAGTGAGCCACATACCGATTAGACTGCTAAGTATTGATCCCGGAGGTCACTATGAGCGCCGAACTTTCCCCCATCGTTTCAGAGTTTGAAACCGAAGAGCAGGCCGCCAGCTACGACCGTTGGTTCCGTGCCAAAGTGCAGGCGTCGCTCGATGATCCACGCCCGAATGTCCCGCACGATCAGGTAATGGCTGATATGCGATCCCTTCTCGAAGCCAAGCGCAATAAGCGCGATGCTGGTTGAGTGGCGACCCGAAGCGCGGGCTGAACTGTGGCAAATCATTGATTATATTGGCGACCGCCACCTTGTAGCGGCGAGCGAACTGTACCAAGCCATTGAGGTTGCTACCTCGGCCCTTCCGCAACATCCCTACCTTTATCGATTTGGTCGTGTACCCGGTACGCGGGAAATTGTTGTGCATCCCAATTACTTGGTGGTCTACCGGGTGACGGATCGAATCGAGATCTTGACCGTTTTGCATGCCAGGCAGGAATACCCCTGACTCGACCAGTTATTTGCATCGGATTTGACCAGCACGCTTCGTGGCTCGCTTATTGGGTGGGATTTATTTCAAGCCTGAACATCAAGGGGACAGGCTCAGTCACCTCCGGGTGCCAGCATCAGATTCGGCGATAGACGCTGGTAGCCTTCCTGCTCCAGGCGCATGTCCAGCGTCAGGCTGGACAGGTCTGCCGAAAGTGCTTCGGCTTCGGCATCGTTTTCCAGGTAGATCAGTTTCAGGTAGCTGTTGCAGCCGGGGCAGACTTCCGCCCGCAACGGTGCCTGATTGGCAGCGTGACGGTCATCCTCGAAGCTGACGTATTGAAGACCCTTGCTCTGTTCGCAATACACGCATTTGACCCGTACCGCATGCCATTCGCAGGCGCACAACGAGCACACCAGATAACGCAAACCGTTGTATTTGCCGCGATGACGAATCACCCCGGCCATCGCCGGCGAACCGCAGGCCGGGCATTGGCTGAGGCTGTCGCCGCGCTTGAGTTCAAGGTTGGGTGTGCTCAGCAGCCAATGGCTCCAGGCCGCTTGCAGCGCTGCACCGAGGAACGGCACCAACTCTGCCGGCAGCATTGAATACTGGCCGCTGACCAAGGCAATCGCCCAGGCTTTGAGCAGCCCCGGGTTGGCACTGCGCAACGTCGCCACGGCGTTTTCTACCGCCGATTGTGGCGGTGGTTGATAGCGTTGCAACAAGGCTTCGAGATACGGCAGCCAAACATTTTCGCGCACCAGACTGTCGGCGGCGAACGGTGGCAAGCCATGTTCCATGCACACCCGCAGGCGTTCGGGATCGGGCAGGGTCGTCACGGGCGGATCGTCCATCAGGTTCTGCTGAACGTGGCACAGCCCCGCGATCAAGCGCAGATAGTCCGCCATGGGATGCCCGTCGGCCAGGCGTTCCAGGCGCAGCGCACGCAAGGTGAACAGATTGTTCGGTGGCAGGTACAGAAACGGCGGTGAACTCGCCGCCGCTTCTATCTGCCCAGGCTCGAGGATCGTCGCCAAGGGGTCATCCTTTTTTTGTGATCGGTCGTTCAGGCGTCTCGTCACCGGTCACTTCCCGGTACCAGAGCTCATGGTGTCTTCTCGCCCAGGCGCGGCTGACCCGGCCACGCACCATGGCGTGGACCGAGCCGCGAATCCAGATGCCGGCGTAGACGTGGACGATGATGCTCAGCACCAGGATGAAACCCGCCAGCGCATGCAGCAGCATCGCCCAGCGAATACCGGTGATGCCGAAGTACGCGCTGAACCAGGCACGCCAGATCACCAAGCCGCTGAACAACAGCACCAGCATGCAGATCAGCAACACCCAGAACAGCAGCTTCTGCGCCGGGTTGTACTTGCCGATCGGCGGCACGCCCTCCTCTTCGTTACGCATGACAGTCCCGACGCGCCTGAGCCACAACCGGTCGTTGGCGCTGAAGTAATTCGCCCGCCAGAAGCTGAACACCAGGCCGAGGAACAGCACAAACATCGCCACGCCCATGTACGGATGCAAAATGCGCGTCCACGAACCGCCGCCAAACAGGTTGCTGAGCCAGAACAGTCCCGGGTGGAACAAGGCCAGCCCCGACAGCGCGGCCGCGAGAAACAGAATCGCCACCAGCCAGTGATTGGTGCGCTGGTTGGCGGTGTAGCGCAGGATCGGTTTGTCGTTCATGGCCTGTCCTCCCCGCCGGGTTTCGTCGGATCAAAGGTGTGCACCGATGGATCGAACTCATGCACCGCCGGGTCGAGGGTGACGGGATGTTCGTCTTCCTCGACCAACTGCGGCCCAACGCGCACGTAGTGGAAGAACCCGGCCAGCACCGCCGCGCCCATGGCCAGCAACGCCAGGGGTTTGCTCAGGCCTTTCCACAGGTCCACCAGCGGACTGATCGCCGGGTGATCCGGTAACCCGGCATACAACCTGGGCGTGTCGGCATGGTGCAGCACATACATGACGTGGGTGCCACCGACGCCTGCGGGGTCATATAAACCGGCATTTTCGAAACCGCGACTCTTGAGGTCGACGATACGTTCGGCGGCGTGTTCTTTCATGTCTTCCTTACTGCCGAAAACGATGGCGCCGGTCGGGCAGGTTTTCACACAGGCCGGCTCCAGCCCCACCGCCACCCGGTCCGAACACAGTGTGCATTTATAGGCTTTGTGATCCTTTTGCGAGATGCGCGGAATGTTGAACGGGCAACCGGTGATGCAATAGCCGCAGCCGATGCAGTGGTCCTGATCGAAATCGACGATGCCGTTGGCGTGCTTGATGATCGCGCCGGGGCTGGGGCACGCCGCCAGGCAGCCGGGCTCGGCGCAGTGCATGCAGCCGTCCTTGCGAATCAGCCATTCGAGGTTGCCGGCGTCGGTTTCATGCTCGGTGAAGCGCATCAAGGTCCACGTATCTGCGCTGAGGTCTTGAGGGTTGTCGTAGGTGCCGAGGTTATGACCGACGTCGTCGCGCAGCTCGTTCCATTCCGAGCAGGCGACCTGGCAGGCCTTGCAGCCGATGCATTTGGTGGTGTCGATCAGCTTGGCCACTTCCTCTTGCGTGCGCACCGAGGGCGGCACAGTGGTGGTGGCCGAGCGGGCGATGATGTCTTGGCTGGCCATTTAGATTTTCTCCACGTTGACCAGGAATGACTTGGATTCCGGGGTCTGTGTGTTGCCATCGCCGAGGAACGGCACCAGGGTGTTGGTCAGGTAACCGTGACGGGTAGCGCCGGTGAAGCCCCAGTGCAACGGGATACCGATCTGGTGCACCACCTGATTGTTGACCTGCAGCGGACGAATCCGCTTGGTCACCACCGCCACCGCTTCGATATGCCCGCGCTTGGAGCTGACCCTTACCCGGTCACCGGCCGCAATGCCTTTCTCCTTGGCCAGCACTTCGCCGATCTCTACGAACTGCTCAGGCTGGGTCACGGCGTTGATCGGGCAATGCTTGGTCCAGAAGTGGAAGTGTTCGGTCAGCCGGTAGCTGGTCGCCGCATAAGGGAAGTCCTTGGCCTGCCCGAGGGTGTCCCAGACGGAATCGAAGATCCGCCCGGCCGGGTTGCTGGTCGCCTGCTTGTTGTTGGGGTGCATCGGGTTGATGCCGATGGGCGTCTCGAACGGTTCATAGTGTTCCGGGAACGGCCCTTCGTTCATCTTGTCGAGGGCGAAGAAACGCGCCACGCCTTCGGGGTTCATGATGAACGGGTTCATCCCGGCTTCCGGCGGCACATCGGCCTTGTAGTCAGGCACGTCGGTGCCGGTCCAGACCTTGCCGTTCCACCACACCAGCCGCTTGTTGGCGTCCCACGGTTTGCCTTGAGGGTCGCAAGAGGCACGGTTGTAGAGAATCCGCCGGTTCATCGGCCAGGCCCAAGCCCAGCCCAGGTTCTGCTTCATGCCGAAAGGATCGCTGTTGTCACGCCGGGCCATGTTGTTGCCCTGCTCGGTCCAGCTGCCGCAGAAGATCCAGCACCCGGATGCCGTGCTGCCATCGTCCTTGAGTTGGCCGAAGCCGGACAGCTGCTGACCGGCCTTGACCACCGCGCCCGAAGCGTCGGTGACATCGGATACGGCGTAGCCGTTGAATTCCCGGGCCAGCTCTTCCGACGTCGGGTCATCCGGCACTTTGTACGGCCAGTCGAGCTTGAGGATCGGCTCGGCCCAGGCACCACCGTTGGCCTGGTAACGCTTGCGCAAGCGCAGGAACAGCTCGGCCATGATCTTCACGTCGGTGCGCGCTTGCCCCGGGCCATCGGCACCCTTCCAGTGCCATTGCAGCCACCGGCCGCTGTTGACCAGCGAACCATTTTCTTCGGCGAAACAGGTGGTGGGCAGGCGAATGACTTCGGTCTGGATCTCGGCTGTTTGCACATCGTTGTAAGGCCCGGCGTTGCGCCAGAACTCCGAGGTTTCGGTGGCCAGTGGGTCCATCACCACCAGCCACTTGAGCTTGGCCAGCGCCTTCATTACACGGTTCTTGTCCGGCAACGCGGCGATCGGGTTAAAGCCCTGGCACATATAGCCATTGACCTCTCCCTTGCCCATCATGTCGAACATTTTCAGGATGTCGTAGCCGGGGATGTCCAGCTTGGGCAGCCAGTCGTAGCCCCAGTGATTCTCGGCGGTGGCATTGGCGCCGTACCAGGCTTTCATCAGGCTGACGTGGAACTTGCCGTAGTTCTGCCAGTAAGACATCTGCCCAGGGCGCAACGGCTTGAGTGCACGTTTGGCGATGTAGGCGTTGTAATCCTGTTCGGCCTCGGCCGGCAGGGTCAGGTAACCGGGCAGCAGGTTGGACAGCAAGCCCAGGTCGGTCAGGCCCTGGATGTTGGAGTGCCCGCGCAAGGCATTGACGCCCCCGCCCGGCATGCCGACGTTGCCCAACAGCAGTTGGACCATAGCCGCGCTGCGGATCATCTGCGAGCCGGTCGAATGCTGGGTCCAGCCCAGCGCGTAGAGAATCGTCATGGTTTTGCCCGGTTGCGAGCAGGTGGCGATCTCCTCCCAGATTTTCTTCATCGCGTCCACGGGCATGCCGCAGACCTGACTGGCCAGCTCCAGGGTGTAGCGGCTGTAATGCTGCTTCATTAATTGGTAGACGCAGCGTGGATCTTGCAGGGTCGGGTCGACTTTTGCGAAACCGTCCTCGCCGATTTCGTAGCCCCAGCCAGACTTGTCGGTGTAGATGCGCTTGCTCGCGTCGTAACCGCTGAACAAGCCGTCCTCGAAGCCGTAGTTGGCCTTGACGATGAACGACACGTCCGTATAGGCGCGCACGTATTCGTGCTGGATCTTGTCTTCGGTCAGCAGGTAATTGATCAGCCCGCCCATGAAGGCAATGTCGGTGCCGGTGCGGATCGGCGCGTAATAGTCGGCTACCGAGGCGGTACGGGTGAAACGCGGGTCGACCACAATCAGCCGCGCCTTGTTATGGGCTTTGGCTTCGGTCACCCATTTGAAACCGCAAGGGTGCGCTTCGGCGGCATTGCCACCCATCACCAGAACCAGATTCGCGTTGGCGATATCGGTCCAGTGGTTGGTCATGGCACCACGGCCATACGTCGGGGCAAGACTTGCCACCGTCGGGCCATGTCAGACACGTGCCTGGTTATCGAACCCCAGCATGCCGAGACTGCGAATCACCTTGTGGGTGATGTAACCCGCTTCGTTGGACGATGCCGACGCCGCGAGGAAACCGGTGGTCAGCCAGCGATTCACCGTTTGCCCTTGGGCGTTCTTCTCGATGAAGTGGGCGTCGCGGTCGGCCTTCATCAGGTCGGCGATGCGATCCAGTGCTTCATCCCAGGAGATTCGCGTCCATTCCGTGCTGCCAGGCTTGCGCACCTGCGGGTACTGAAGACGACTGGGGCTGTGAATGAAATCGAGCAGGCCTGCGCCTTTGGGGCAGAGGGTGCCGCGATTGACGGGGTGGTCGGCATCGCCTTCGATGTGGATGATGCTTTGGGCGACATTCTTCGCGTTGTCACCCTGGCTGTACATGATCAAGCCGCAACCGACCGAGCAGTACGGGCAGGTGTTGCGGGTTTCATGGGTATGGGCGAGCTTGAAATGACGCACTTGTTCGGCGAAAGCGGGCGTCGGGGCCATGCCCAGCGCGCCGAGGCTTGAGCCCGCAAGGCCGAGACCAGCGACCTTGAAGAACTGACGACGGTTGAGGTCCATCGT
Organism: Pseudomonas sp. GM102; assembly: GCF_000282555.1. Taxonomy (NCBI): domain Bacteria; kingdom Pseudomonadati; phylum Pseudomonadota; class Gammaproteobacteria; order Pseudomonadales; family Pseudomonadaceae; genus Pseudomonas; species Pseudomonas sp. GM102. Next base: position 26,430 of record NZ_AKJB01000067.1, read on the forward strand.
GCACTCCTGATCAGGTGGAAACCCGGTGCATTGACCAGTCAGTCAATTCGCGGCCCCTGTGGGAGCGGGCTTGTGTGGCGAGGGGGCTTGCCCCCGTTCGGCTGCGAAGCAGTCGTTAACCCATTACATGCGGTTTGACTTTGAAATGCCGGGGTCGCTTCGCGACCCAACGGGGGCAAGCCCCCTCACCACAGTCCATTCCCACAGGGATTTCGCTTAACTGCCTGGCACTGTGCGTTGGCCGGGTTTTTCTGGACGATCACGGTGACGGCAACGGAACTACCGCCACTTTAAACTGTAGACAATGCTGTTTTATGCTGTGTGAAAACCGACAGTCGGGTAGTTCCGCAAGCCAGCCGGAAACACAATTAATGGGAGCGACCTGTGGCGAGGGGGCCTTGTGGCGAGGGGGCTTGCCCCCGTTGGGGTGCGAAGCGCCCCCCATTTCAAAGTTAAATCGCATGTATAGGTTTTACGACTGCTTCGCAGCCGAACGGGGGCAAGCCCCCTCGCCACAGGTCGCGCCCACAGGGTTTGGCGCTTATCATGACCACCGGATTAACCCCCTGCCTTTTATGAGACTGAGCATGACTTTCGATTTTGATCAGGTGTTCGACCGCCATGGCACCGGCAGTACCAAATGGAGCCGTTACCCGGCCGACGTGTTGCCGATGTGGGTCGCCGACATGGACTTTGCCGCGCCGCCAGCGATCATTCAGGCGCTGCAAAAACGCCTGGAACATCCGATGCTCGGTTACAGCGTGGCTCAGGATGATTTGCGTGAGGCCATCGTCGCCGACCTGTGGAGCAAGTACGCCTGGCGCGTGCAACCTCAGGAGCTGATATTCCTGCCGGGTATTGAGTCGGGGTTCAACATGGCCCTGAACGCGCTGGTTCAGCCGCAGCAGAACGTGGTCGTGCAGACACCAAACTACCCGCCGCTGCGCCATGCGCCGGGCCACTGGCAGCTGAACAAGGTCGAACTGGATTTCGACGCGTTGGCCGATGGCACCTATGCGACGCCACTCGATGCCTTGCGCCAGGCACTGCAAGGGGGCGGCGCGCTGCTGCTGAGCAACCCGCATAACCCGCTGGGCAAGGTCTTCCCGCGTGAGGAACTGCAAGCGGTCGCCGACATTTGCCTGGGGCAGGACGCCTGGATCATCTCCGACGAGATCCACTCCGAGTTGTGCTTCGACGGGCGCGTACACATTCCGACCGCCTCGCTCAGCCCGCAGATCGCCCAGCGCACCATCACCCTGATGTCGGCGAGCAAGGCTTACAACATCGCCGGTTTGAAGACCGCGTTCATGATCATTCAGGACGCGGCACTGCGTCATCGGGTCAACAGCGCTCGCTGCGGCATGGTCGACAGCGTCAACCCGCTGGGCCTGGAAGCCACCCGCGTTGCCTACAGCGAAGGCGGCCCGTGGTTAACCGAGCTCATGGCTTACCTGCAAAGCAATCGGGATTATCTGGTGGAGGCGGTTCGCACGCGGTTGCCGGGTGTGACCATGAACATCCCTCAGGGCACTTACCTGGCATGGCTCGACTGCACGGCGCTGACGCTGGATAACCCGCAGCAATTCTTCCTTGAGCAAGCGAAAGTCGGGCTGAGCGCAGGGCTGGATTTCGGCGATCACGCCCAGCAATTCGTGCGCCTGAACTTTGGTTGCCCAAGGGCGCTGCTGGAAGAAGGGATCGCGCGGATGGAGCGTAGTTTGCGTAACCGCCAGGCCTGACAGCCCGGGTTGATGCCGAAAACCCGATGCCTGTGCATCGGGTTTTTTATGGGCGATAGGCGCAGCATCGAATCCTGTTCAAGGCGTTATGCGCTCCAAGCAAGCCTTGATAAAGGCTTCCCGCTTCTGATCGTCCGGCAGCTTCATGAAGTTTTTCGGCTCGCAATTTTTCTCGTTCACATCGTATTTGTTTTCGCAGCCAGCGAGACATGCCAACGAGAGTGCCAGTGCAATTAGCGATTGAGTGTTCATGAGCAACTCCTCATCGAGTTTCTTGCGTCGCATTGAGCCTAACTCATGAGTTGAGTGTATGCAGGAACAGCGAACTTTCCTCTGCGCTAAACCCGTCGGAAATCCAACCGAACTCAAGACAAAAGACCGGGGTCAACCCTCAACGAGCGCTGGTACCGCTTGAATCTTTTGCTTTGAACAGAGGAGATTTCCCGATGACTGACTATCCAAAACCACCCTTCCCGAAACAAAGCCAGCCAGTCCCCGGAGTCCAGATGAAAATGGACCCTTATCCGGATTGTGGCGAGCAGAGCTACAAGGGTTCGGGTCGGCTGGAGGGCAAGATTGCCCTGATCACCGGTGCCGACAGCGGCATCGGCCGTGCAGTGGCGATTGCATTCGCCCGGGAAGGCGCGGATGTGGTGGTGGCCTACTTGAATGAAACTGAAGATGCGCAGGAAACCGCACGTTGGGTCGAGCAGGCCGGTCGTCAATGCCTGCTGCTTCCCGGCGATGTGGCGCACAAAGCGCACTGCCAGGCGCTGGTGGATAAAACGGTGGAGCGCTTTGGCCGGATCGACATTCTGGTCAACAACGCCGCCTTCCAGATGACCCACGAAAACATTGAAGACATCCCGGACGAAGAATGGGTGATGACCTTCGATGTGAACATCACCGCCATGTTCAGGCTCTGTCAGGCGGCGCTGAAACACATGAAGCCCGGCAGTTCGATCATCAACACCAGTTCGGTCAACTCCGACATGCCCAAGCCGACATTGCTGGCCTACGCGACCACCAAGGGCGCGATTGCCAACTTTTCCGCCGGCCTGGCACAGATGCTGGGACCCAAGAACATCCGGGTGAACAGCGTGGCACCGGGGCCGATCTGGACGCCGCTGATCGTCTCGACCATGCCCGAGGAAGACGTGCAAAACTTCGGCTCGCAAACCCCGCTCGGCCGCCCCGGCCAACCGGTGGAAGTCGCGCCGATCTATGTGTTGCTGGCCTCGGATGAAGCCAGCTACATCACCGGGCAACGGTATGGCGTCACGGGCGGCAAACCGATGCTTTGATGCAACCGGCACAGACTGCATTCGGCCCCTGTAGGAGCCAGGCTTGCCGGCGAAGGCGCTCTTAAGGACGCCTTCGCCGGCAAGCCTGGCTCCTACGAAAAGCGGTTCATTCGCTTAACTGACTGGCATTGGGGCTTACCCAAGAAATCAGGGCTCTTGAGCAATCACCGATATCTTGCCGTTGCGCTCGATGATGGCAAATTTGATCTGTTCAAGGGTTTCAATGCCCTGACTCGATCGCGCAGCCTCCATGACATCCGCTTCCACCAGTCGCGCATGGCGCAGGCGTTCGTGCAGGATCTTGCCGTTTTCGACAATGGTCGTCGGCCCGCCATCGATCAGCCGCTGCACCCATTGCGAGCGCTGTTTGAGCAATGAAAGCCCGACATCGATGGCAATCAGCGTAACGATCACCAGCATCGAATTGGTCAGGGAAAAATCATTGCCCACCAGCGCTTGTTGGGTCGCCTCGCCGATGATCATCAGGAGCACGAAATCAAACGTCGTCAGTTCGGCCAGCGAGCGCCGACCGGCAATCTTGAACAGCACCATTAACGCCAGGTACATCACGACTGCGCGCAATACCGAATCCATAAATCACCTAAGGGAAAATGAATTGATCCACCTTGACGGGGGCTGCCCCGGGCGAGGCGATTTGGCTGCGAAACAGACCCAGCCCCTCGCCACGCAAAGTCAGGTAAAGACTGGCCTGCCCTTGCGCGTCCGTTTGTACCCACAGTTTCATGCCCTGCTCACCACTGAGTGCATGCACAGGTTCCGGTTGCAGGGTTTCGATTTCGAAGCCCTCTAGCAGTTTCCCGTTCAGTTCCAGTTCAACCGTGGCATCCGGCCGGCCGATCACACTGACCTTCATCGGATTGGTCGAGCCATGACGGTGGAACATCTCGTACTCCACCCGTACCTTGCCATCGCTGCCGTGAACGTCTTGGGAGCTGAGCGGGCCACGGGAAAACAAGCCGAGCAACGCCAACACCACCAGCAGCACCATCACGTACCAGCCCCAGCGCTCGAATCGCCAGACCTTGACCTGATAGGCCATGTCTTCGCGCACCGGGTAATCACGGCTGTGATGCTCGTCGCGGCGCGATTCGTTGTTCATGGTGTGACCTGGCCTTGTTCACCGGCCAATGCACGTTGATGAAAAAACGACACCCGCTTCAAGGCATGTTCAGCGGCCAGTAACTGCACCCGGCTGCGTGACCCGAAAAACCGGTGCTGGTGAGTGAATACGCGCTTCCCTCGCTCGGTCTGGTACGCCCAGGCAAAACAGACGGTGCCGGCCGGAATCCCGTCGATATCCTCCGGTCCCAAAATGCCGGTGGTGGCGACCGCGACATTGGCGGGGCTGTCACGCAATGCTCCCAAGGCCATTTCGCACGCCACTTCGCAACTGGTCAGGTTGAAGGTTTTGATCGTATCGGGGCTGACGTTAAGCAATCGCTGCTTGGCTTCGGAGGAATAAACCACATAGCCGCTCTCGATCAGGTCCCCGCTGTTCGGCACCTCGGCCAGTAAAGTCACGATTTTTCCAGCGGTACAGGATTCTGCCGTCGTCAGTCGCAAGTCGTGTTGCCGCAAATATTCGACGACGGATTGGCTGACGTTCATGACCAGGCACCCAGGCAAGAGGAACTGCTCGGTTGACCTTCGTGGTTTGTAAACATTCCCTCCAGCCGACCGCTCTTGGGGCACCCGATAAAAAATGAACCCCCGGCGACGGATGCACCTCAATACTTTTAGGGGCCCCTATGCCGGGCCGCTTGTATCTGGAGGTCGTCATGTCCGCACATTTCGTCAGGCTGTTCACTCAGCCCAATTTCGTCTGGACAGATATTCGTAAGGATGAGGAAGCGCATCCGCGCCATTACCTCGCTCATTTGCTGGTGCTCGCCTTGATTCCCGCCGTGTGCCTGTTTATCGGGACCACTTACGTCGGCTGGAGCCTGGCCGAAAACGAAACGGTCAAACTCAGTGCCGCCAGCGCCCTGCAACTCTGTGGGCTGCTGTACCTGAGCATCATCGTCGGCGTGGTGCTGATGGGGCTGTTCATCCGCTGGATGTCGCGCACCTTCGACTCACGCCCCACCGTCAATCAGTGCATCGGTTTTGCCGCCTATACCGTCACCCCGTTCTTCCTTGCAGGTATTGCCGGGCTCTATCCGAGTCGCTGGCTGGCGATCACCGTGCTGGGGGCGGCCTCCCTCTATTCAACGTTTTTGCTGTTCGTCGGTTTGCCGATCTTCATGCACGAGCGCAAGGAGCAAGGCCTGCTGAATGCGGCGAGCGTATGGGGCGTCGGGCTATTGGTGCTGGTGACTATTTTGGTGGAGATGATTCTGCTCTGGTTCAACTACCTGGGACCCGAGTACGTGCGCGTGACTGGCGTTTGATTTTCCTGAGTCCGCCATCCGCCGGCGATCGGCGGTACACCTCCGAGAACCGGGCATGAGCTTTATTGTATGGGTGGCGGTGTTGGGTGCGGTGCTGCTAACCCTGGCACTGACCTCGTCCTATCTGCGCTGGATGCCGGTGACCACATCGGCGGTGTGCCTGGCGCTGGGCGTGGCGATCGGTCCGGGTGGCCTGGGCTTGTTGAAGCTGGACATCAAGGACGCGGCGATCTGGATGGAGCACCTGACGGAAGTCGCGGTGCTCTTTTCGCTGTTTGTCTGCGGACTCAAATTGCGCCTGCCACTGAAGGATCTTCGATGGCGGGTGGCGTTCGGCCTGGCGGGACCGGTGATGATCTTGACCATCATTGGCGTCTGCCTGCTACTGCATTACGGTTTTGCCCTGGCGTGGGGGCCGTCGTTGCTGATCGGGGCGATTCTGGCCCCCACCGATCCGGTACTGGCCTCGCTGGTGCAGGTCAACGACGCCAGGGATTACGACTCGGTGCGTTTCGGGCTCACCGGTGAGGCGGGCCTCAACGACGGCATCGCCTTCCCTTTCGTGATCCTCGGCTTGCTGTTTGTGCAACAGAGCGGCAACAGCGACGCCTGGCTCGGTGAGTGGGCGTTGAAAAGTGTGCTGTGGGCCGTGCCTGCCGGTTTGTTCATCGGTTACTGGATGGGCCACGGCATCGGTCGCTTGACCTTGTCGATGCGCATCCGCAATGCCGACAGCACCATTTCTCCCAACGATTACCTGACGCTGGCCCTGATCGCCCTCGCTTATGTCGCGGCCGAAGAGATCCATGGCTATGGCTTTCTGTCGGTATTCGCCGCCGGCCTGGGGTTGCGACAAGCTGAAGTCAAATCCACCGGCGACGCACGGATCCCCGCCGAGCATCTGGTGCAACCGGTGGTCGGCCACCAGAACGTCGAGCCTGAGGCTGCCGTCCACGGCGACGTGGCGAATCTGCCAGAAACCCAGGTCGCGGCCGGCATCATGATGGGCGACATGCTGGCATTTGGCAGTTTGGTGGAACGAGCCATGGAGGTGTTTTTGGTCACTCTGCTGGGCGTGGTGCTGGTGGGCCATTGGGATTGGCGAGCGTTGGTGGTTGCACTGGTGTTGTTCTGTGCCATTCGCCCCTTGTGTGTAGGGATCATGCCGTGGGGGCGCCTGCTGGACGGTCGCCAGCGGCTGTTGATCGGCTGGTTCGGGATTCGCGGGATCGGGAGCTTTTACTACCTGTTCTACGCCTTGAACCATGACCTCGGTCCGGCAGCGGCGACACTGTGCACTGACCTGACGTTGTCGGTAGTGGCGCTCAGCATTCTGGCGCATGGCATCAGTACTCAACCGATGCTGACCCGTTATGAGCGGCGCAATCACCCGGACGTCTGACGAAGGTCGGTCAACCTGCACTGAACAGCAAACTGGATTCATGCAGGCTGCACGATAATGGCTTGTTAAAAACCATCACAACCGATTGTTTTTATTTGGGTTTTCTTAACTTTTAAAACAGGCACGGGAAATGCTCCAGCAGTGTGAGCGACAACGGCAGGAAGACCGTTTGCGCTTGACCCGTGACTAAACAAGAGGTTCGATCATGAACGCCATTGACCTGTTGAAAACCGACCATGAACGCGTAAAAGGGATCCTGGCCCAGTTGAGCGAGTCCACTGAACGTGGGGTGAAAAAACGCACCGAGTTGCTGGCCAAACTGGAAATGGAAATCAAGATCCATACCCGCCTGGAAGAAGAAGTCTTGTACCCGGCGTATAAAAAGGCCGGGGGCAAGGAACAGGATGTGATGTATTACGAAGCCAAGGAAGAACATCGCACCGTCGATTCGCTGGTGCTTCCCGACCTGAAAACCACTGACCCCTCCAGCATCGAATTCGCCGGTCGAGTGAAAGTGGTCAAGGAGTTGCTGGAACATCACATCGAAGAAGAGGAAAAGGAAATGTTTCCTCAGGCCAAAAAGCTGCTGGGCAAAGCGACGCTCGACGAATTGGGTAGCGAAATGGAAAGCTTGAAAGCCCGCTACAAAAAAGAACTGGGTGCGTCTAATCTCGCGGCTTGATGGGGATAGCACAGGCCCGGAGAACCGCTTTTCGTAGGAGCCAGCGGTGCGGCGATCCGACTTGCTGGCGAAGGCGCTCTCAAGGACGCCTTCGCCGGCAAGCCTGGCTCCTACATATCCATGTCCAATTTGCTCCCGACTATCACTTCATCACCAAGGCAATGATTTCCACCAGATTGAGTTGGGTAAAGGGTTTGGACAGGCGTGGGAGTCTGGCCGCCAAGCCTTCCAGACGCTCGGCGTAACCGGTGGCGAGGATGATCGGCAGTTGTGGCCTGATATTGCGGATAATCTGCGCCAATTGCTCGCCGTTCATTTTGGGCATCGCCATGTCCGTAATGACCAGGTCAATCGCGGGCTCACTGTCGAATAGCTCCAGCGCCTGCGCGCCGGACGAGGCACTGATCACCCGATGGCCGAGGTCCTCGAGCAACAGGCTGGTACTGGTCAACACCAGGCTGTCGTCGTCCACGACCAACACACACAGGCGAGGCACCCGCGACATGGCTGCCTCCTCGATAGGGGGGGCGGTGGCCGCGTTGGCGAGTGCAACGGGTAACCAGAGTTCAGCCGTGGTGCCGACATCCTTCCGGCTTTTCAGACTGAAGCGTCCTCCCAATTGCTCCATATACCCATGAACCATCGATAACCCCAGGCCAGTGCCTTTGCCGACGCCTTTGGTGGTGAAGAAGGGGTCCATGGCCGACGCCAGGGTAGCGTCATCCATACCCTCCCCCGTATCCGTGACACTCAGGCAGACATAACGGCCAGCCGTCAGGGACAGCTTCTGATCGTGGACCTCATGTGTCAGGGCGCTGATGATGAGTTTCCCGCCGTCAGGCATGGCATCGCGGGCGTTGGTCGCCAGATTCAGCACCGCCAGTTCCAGCTGATTGACGTCGGCCATGACCGGTTCAAGTCCAGGCGTAAAGCATGTTTCTATGCTCACCGCCGGCCCCAGAGAGCTGCGCAATAGCCCGGTAATCCCCTGTATCAACGTCGGGATTTCGACGGATTCAGTCTTAAGCTCCTGACGTCTGGCAAACGCCAACATGCGCTGGGTCAGGGAAACGCCGCGCAAGGCGCCTTGAGTGGCATTGTCGAGCAAACGGGTAATTCTCGGGTCGTCCGCTGCTCGTTTACGAACGATTTCCAGATTGCCGAGAATAACGGTCAGCAGGTTATTGAAGTCGTGGGCAATCCCCCCGCTGAGTTGACCGATGGCCTGCATCTTTTGCGCCTGAAACAACGCTTCGCGGGTTTTCTCAAGGGCTTGCTGGGCTTGGGTCACCTCGGTGATGTCCCGAGTGATCTTGGCAAATCCGAGCAACGTGCCAGTTTCGCCCCAAATCGGGTCGACCACGACATGCGCGAAAAACTGCGTGCCGTCCTTGCGCACGCGCCAGGCCTTGTTTTCGAATCGCCCCTCGCGTGTAGCGATCTCCAGCGCACGCCGGGGTTCACCGGCTTCGCGGTCTTCAGGGGTGTAAAACATCGAGAAATGCTGGCCGATCACTTCTTCGGGCCGGTAGCCCTTGATTCGCTGAGCCCCCAGATTCCAGTTGGTCACGCGTCCATCCGGGGCGAGCATGTAGATGGCGTAGTCGGTGACGCTTTGCACCAGCAGCCGGAACTGCTGCTCGCTTTGCTTGAGGGTTTCTTCGGCCATTTTGCGGTCGGTCAAATCCCGGGTGATCTTGGCAAAACCCAGCAATTTGCCCGACGGATCGAGAATGGGATCGATGATGACGTGGGACCAGAAATGCGTGCCGTCCTTGCGAACCCGCCAGCCTTCGCCCTCGAAACGCCCTTCGTGAATGGCGGTATCAAGGGCGCGCTGAGGCAAACCGGCCTTGCGGTCCTCTTCGGTATAAAAACGCGAGAAATGCTTACCAAGAATCTCCGCCTCCTCATACCCTTTGAAACGCTTGGCGCCAGCGTTCCAACTGGTGATGATGCCATCGGGGTCAATCATGTAGATGGCGTAGTCCACCACGGCATCGATCAGCAGACGAAAGCGCATCTCCTCGATGGCATTGATCTTGGTCCGGTCATCGCTCATGGAGCCCTGTCCTTGTTGTTGTTCTTCTGGAGTATGCGACAAACCGCTCGTTTGGAAACTCCAAAAAACCAATACGTGGTGAGGGCGCGTCTCAACAGGCTAAAAAGGCGCCGATTTCATCGACCACCAGCGCGGCAGCAATTGCTTGACCTTGCTCTCGCCAAATCGGTCATCGATCAGCATCACTACCCCTTGATCCTGCTGAGTGCGAATCACCCGTCCCGCCGCTTGCACGACTTTCTGCACGCCAGGAAACAGGTAGGTGTAGTCATACCCGGCACCGAAAATAGCCGCCATGCGCTGTTTCATCTGTTCGTTGACCGGATTGAGTTGCGCCAGCCCTAGGGTGGCAATGAATGCACCAATCAACCGCGCGCCGGGTAAATCGATGCCTTCGCCGAATGCGCCACCCAGCACCGCAAACCCTACGCCCTGACTATGGACGGTGAATTGATCGAGAAACGCCTGACGCGGCCCTTCCCCCATGCCCCGGGACTGCGACCACAGCGTGATATGCGGATGCCGCTCAGCCAGCAACTGCGCCACTTGCTGCAAATAATCGAAGCTGCTGAAGAACGCCAGGTAGTTACCGGGGCGTTGGGTGAACTGTTTGGCGATCAGCTCGACGATGGGCTCAAGGGACGCCTGACGGTGGACATAGCGGGTCGAAATCTGGCTGACGATGTGCACTTGCAACTGTTCGGCGCTGAACGGCGACTCCACATCAATCCAGACCGTATTCGCCGGTGTTCCCAGCAAATCGGCGTAGTAATGCCGAGGGCTCAGGGTGGCGGAAAACAGCACGGTGCTACGCGCAGCGGTCAAGCGCGGGCGGATGAAACCAGCGGGCACAACATTGCGCAGGCATAGCTGCGACAGGTTGCGCTTGCGCTCGAGGTCGCGTTTGCTGATATCGAACAGGAAATGCTCATCGAACAGTTCAGCCACGCGGCCGAATTGCAGCATGTCGAAGTAAAAATTCTGCAAGCCGCTGTCCAGGCCCTGAGGGTAATCGTTCAGGTAGTCGCCGATGCTCGCGCAGCACAAGGACAGCGCCTGAAGGAGTTTTTCCGGGGCTTTGTCGTAGGCCTGATAGGGGCTGAGTTGCTGATCATGCAGGGCATTCCATTCGCGATTGACCCGCTGCAAGGATCTCTTCAGTGCCTCAGGCGCGGTTTTTCGCACGCTGTTCAACGTCGCCTGGTCGAGGCTGGCGCTGTACATCTGCCGGCCACGCTCCACCAGATTGTGGGCTTCGTCCACCAGCACCGCGACGTTCCAGTTATTGGCCTGGGCCAGCCCGAACAGCAGCGCACTGAAGTCGAAATAGTAGTTGTAGTCGGCGACCACCACGTCCGCCCAGCGGGCCATTTCCTGGCTGAGGTAGTAGGGGCAAATCTCATGCTGCAGGGCAACTTCGCGCAAGGCACTCTGATTCAACAAGCTCAGTTGGCTGGCGGCCTGACGCGCGGCCGGCAGACGATCATAAAAGCCCTGGGCCAACGGGCACGACTCGCCATGGCAGGCCTTGTCCGGGTGCTCGCAAGCCTTGTCCCGGGCGATCATTTCGAGAACTCGCAAGGGTGGAGCATCGGCGCTGTCGAGGATGACCTGAGCGGCATCCAGCGCCAATTTGCGCCCCGGTGTTTTCGCCGTGAGAAAGAACACCTTGTCCAATTGCTGCGGCGCCAAGGCCTTGAGCATCGGGAACAGCGTGCCAACGGTCTTGCCGATACCGGTCGGAGCCTGGGCCATCAGGCAGCGACCGGTGCTGACCGCCTTGAACACCGACTCGGCCAGATGCCGTTGCCCGGGACGAAAATCGGTATGGGGAAATGCCAACTGTTGCGCGGCCAGATTGCGCCCTTCGCGATGGGCCATTTCCTGTTCGGCCCAGTGCAGGAACAACCCGCAGTGGTGTTCGAAGAACAGCTGTAGCTCGGCAGCGCTGAAGGCCTCGACCAGGCAGGTTTCCTTTTCGCTGACGATGTCGAAGTACACCAGCGCCAGATTGATGCGTTCCAGCTGCAGTTTCTGGCACATCAACCCACCGTAGATCTTCGCCTGCGCCCAGTGCAGCTGCCGATGGTTGGCCGGTTGCTTGCTCAGGTCGCCACGGTAGGTCTTGATTTCTTCGAGGCAGTTTTGCGCCGGATCGTAGCCGTCTGCCCGACCTTTCACGGTCAAGGTTCGATACTGGCCCTCAAGCGCGACTTCATTCTGATAACCCTCGCTGCGCCGTGAGGCTACGGTGCGATGCCCGACGATGCCCTCCAGCGCGGTCGGCGACGGAGTGAAACGCAGGTCGAGGTCGCCGACCTTCGCGGTGAATTCGCACAGCGCCCGCACCGCAATGCTGTAGCTCACGCGCCCTGCTCCACCCATTGCACGTAGCAGACGGCGATCGGCATCTGGTGCTCGTGACAGAACTCCAGCCAGCGCAATTGATTGTCTTGCAACCGATCGCCGGGGCCTTTGACTTCGATCATCCGGTAGGTTTTGTGTTGCGGCCAAAACTGGATCAAGTCCGGCATGCCGGCGCGGTTGGCCTTGATGTCGAGCAAAAGACGATTGAACCAGTGCTTGAGGTGTTCCGCAGGCAGACAGTCGAGCGCCTGCTCCAGCAGTTCCTCGCTCAGCGCGCCCCAGAATACGAACGGCGACTGCACGCCCCACTTGGCGCTGTAACGCTCGCGGACAGTTTGCACATAACGCCCGTCATCGAGTTCAGCGAGGCAGGCCTGAAACAGATCCGCGCGCCGCGCATGAAAGTCTTCGTTGAGCAGGTCCACCGGACCGCGCTGGAACGGGTGAAAAAACGCCCCCGGCAACGGCGCGAAGATGGCCGGCCAGCACAGCAACCCGAACAGTGAATTGATCAGGCTGTTCTCGACGTAATGCACCGGCGCTGAATCGTCCGCCAGATGCGCCTGAACGTAAGACTCCACCGACAACGCCGGATCGTGCCTGGGCAGTTGCAGGTCCAGGCGCTGCATGGCCCGAGGGGCTGGTCGCTTGATCGGTGGCCCACCCAGTTTGCGCCGCAGCCTGGGCAGCACACGCGATAGATGCTGATGCTCGGCAGCGCTTTCAGGGGCTTGCTCGGCGTGGGTGGCCAGGTCCAAGGCCAGTTGATATTCGCTACAGCGCTCCAGCACACGAATCAACCGCAGACGCGCGCCGGGGTAGGCGCATTCGCGGTAGAGGTTCAGGGCGGTGGAAAAATCCGCGACGCGCTCGCAATGCTGGCCGATCTGGAACAGCAGTTTGCCCCGACGTCTTTGCAGCCAGGGATTGCCGAGCTGCAGCCCGTTGATCTGCTCGACTATGTCCGCCACGTTTTCACCGGCCTCGAAACGCTGCTGACAGCTGTGCAGGAACAGGCAGGCGTCGACGTCCTCTCGACTGCGCAAGCCTCGGGATTCGGTGCAGAACTCGACTTTTTCGTAGGTAAAGATGCCCAGGTCGGCCAGCACGAACTCCGACCAGTCCTGGTAAAGATTGCCGAAGAACATCAGCCGCAGCCGGTCGCACAGGCCCATGACGGTCAGGCTGAACAACCGCTCATTCAGTGCCGGGCACCACTGGGCAAAACTTTGCGCCTCGGGAAACTGCTCGCTCAGGGCCGGCAACCAATCGGTCTTTTTGCCTTTGGGCTGATAGATGGCACTGCCAAAGCACTGGAGAATCTCGGCCTTGAGCAATACCTCGAACAAGTCCTCGATGTGCAATGGCGACTGCTGGTCGATCCAGCCCGATGCCAGCAACGGCGCCGCAGCGTTGTCGATGTCGCCGATCTCGACGTAACTCAGTTTGCCGGCCCTGAAATGCACACCCTTACGCATCACGAGTCTGACCAGCAGCGCCTGGGACTCGCGGGGTAGTCGATTGAAGTCGCGGATGAAATTCTGTTCCTCGACGCTCAATACATCGGCATAGCGATGCTCAAGCCAATCAAGCACTTGCATGAAGTTGTTCAAGTAATAGAACGGGTCGTCGAGAGGATTTACAATCACGGGCAAAAAGGGCCATGGCAAACGAGTACTGGTTATGCGTACAGATACCAGCTATGCCCCACCCGGTGCAAACGGAAAAGGATCAGTGGCGACGCTATTCGGCAATTTTCGGGTGACCATCGAACTTTCTGCCATTCCATCGCACCAACCGCGTTAGAGACACAGTTGCGATTGACCTCGAGCGAGGCGTTCGCGCTGTTTTTATTGAGTAAGGAGAGGTGTGTATGAATATCAAGACTCTGGGTTTGCCCTTGGCAGTAGCGGCCTTTCTGGCCCTGGCCGGTTGCTCGACGCCAACGGTTGTTACCCTGCAGAACGGCACTCAGTATTTGACCAAGGACATGCCGAATACCAAGACCGAGGACGGCTTCTTTGAGTTTGAAGATATTTCCGGGGCAAAAGTGAAAGTCCGGGCCGATGACGTGGCTACGGTTCGCAAGGAAGACTGACCACATTAAACGCAAAACCTGTAGGAGCGAGGCTTGCCCGCGAAGAATGCACCGCGGTTTTTCAGGTATTACGCGTCATCGTTCTTCGCGGGCAAGCCTCGCTCCTACAGGATTTTCATCGCTCAAACTTCTCGGTCTTTGATCAGAGATATTTGAGAATCGCGATGTCGCGACGGCGCTGTTTGAGGTTGGCGAACCAGCGCGTCGGGAAGAACAGCAACACCCCGAGGATCACGCTCCATAGCCAGACCATAGGCAGGTCATCGAAGCCGTAATAGGTGCCCTGATTGGCGCCCCAGATGGCGACGGCCACCAGGTACATGGCCTTGAGCACGTACAGGTGCAGCAAGTAGAAGAACATCGGCGCACCGCCGTAGATCGCCAGGGTCGCCGTGGACCAACGATCCTGGGCCTTCTCGAACAACGCCAGAAGGATCAGCCCCAGGCCGAGGGTCGGCATCAGGAACATCAGCGACGGCGGGTACTTCTTCGCGCTCATGAAGCTCATGAAGGTGCGCAGCGAGTCACCGGTTTGCACCCACGGCTTTTCGCCGTAAACGTTCAGGTAACGGATGAACACGAAGGCCACCAGCAGGCCGCAGCCGACTTTCAGCAACCGCGAAATCCGTTCCGCCGGTTCCATGTCCTTGCCAAACCATGGCCCGATGGCCCAGCCCAGCAGAATCACCCCGATCCACGGCAACACCGGATACGTCGTGCGAGCCCGGGTGAACTCGGTGATGTCGATGAACACCCGCTGATGCAGGATTGACCACGGCACAAAGAACGGCGACTCCGGCCCCACGGTCACGCCATCGAGCAGGTTGTGCCCGGCGACAATCGCCACCCCGAGCACGATCAGCCAACCGCGCTTGAAGTGCAGCAACCCGGCGAGCACGATCATGCAGATGCCGATGCACCAGATCACTTGCAACCACAACGTCTTGGGCGGGAACTCAGCGTTCCAGGCGAAGCACACGAACGTGAGCTCCAGAAACACCAGGAACAACCCGCGCTTGAGCAGGAACACCGACGTCTCGCTGGCCGTGTGTTTCTGGCTGTAGAGCCAGGCCGACAAACCGGTGAGGAAGATGAACACCGGGGCGCAGATCTCGCTGAGCATGCGGGTGAAGTACAAGTCCGGCGTGACACTCAGCGCATCGATCGGATCGGTGACCTGGCGGTGCAGCAGAAAGGTTTCCCGCACGTGGTCGATGAGCATCAAAAGCATGACGAAGCCGCGCAAGGCATCGATGGCCAGCATCCGGGTATTGGTTTTTGCAGCGCTGGCAGCAAGCGCAGGGGAAACACTTCCCGCCTGCCCTGCCACACCTGTAGATAGGGTCATATCAGTCACTCATGTCGTGGTCAGTGGATTACCGCTGGCTCAGCCCTGTTTTTTCAGCCTGGCAACTGCGCTGCGCTCAGTGAGTTCCAGAAATACTGTTATCGCAGGAGAAGGACTGCCCTCCTTGCCGTATCAGTCGTTCCTGCATCCGCTGGCAACGCTCCCGTTCCTGCTGCATCGAACGATCGATGCTGATATTGCCGGTCTGCTCCGGTGGTTTGCCGTCGCCCAGGCGAACTGTCACCCAGGGCTGTTCAGGCTGGATCTGAAAGCGGCTTTTTTCTTCGACGGGCGTGGTGGGTTTGGCGGTTTCGATCGCGGCCGGTTCTGGCAGTTGATCGGAGGTGACCCCGTAACGGGTCAGAATCGAGCTTTGAGGCAGTTCTGCGGCGGCTGTTGCCGATATAAAGGCCAGCGCCAGCCCGAAGGTGTACCTCTTGCTGTTACTCACGTTGCAAAATCTCCTGTACTCAATGGCGGCATGCAGCACCTGCGTTATAGTATAACGCGCATATGGGCTGATGGTTTAGTGCCAGATTCCTGTTGGTGCAGGTATTGGAGTTCGAGAGTGACCGGTGGGTCACGTAGACAGGCAGGTTTACCGCGTTATCGTTCATCGCGGGCAAGCCCGCACCCACAGGGATTTGATGCGGACACAGATTTTGTGAACATCACCAACCACTGTGGGAGCGGGCTTGCCCGCGATAGGGCCCTGACAGGCGCCCCGCTACCCTCAGGCGATCACAATCCCACTACCGGACAAACTGTCCAGCCCGACACCCACCAGGGTCACCGAATCACTGCCAAATGTGAGCAGCGTATCCTGCCCCACCGCCGTGGCATGGGCGCGGAAGTCGTCGTTTGGCGCAACGCCCTGAACCCCGAGGAACACCAGTTTGTCGTTGGCTTGATAGCCCACCACCCGATCCTGGCCAAACGCGCCGCTGAACAGGAACGTATCGACCCCGCCGCCCGACTCCATCAGGTCATTACCCGCCCCGCCGACAAACACATCGTTGCCGATGCCGCCGATCAAATGGTCGTTGCCGTCCAGGCCAAACAGCCAGTCGCCCGTTGCGTGTGCCTTGAGCGTATCGGCCCCGGTCGTGCCCTTCACACTTGAAGCGTACTGGGTCAGGTTGCTGCCGTCCGCAAGGCCATTGGCGGTGACGCTGTGGGTCACGTCATCCTTGAACACCCCCCAGAGAAAACCCGGCTCCTTGGTGACGATGCTGCCAATGTCGCGAGTGATGCTGATGCCGCCATTGGCGTCGCGCACGTACAGGTT
Source organism: Pseudomonas sp. GM102 (assembly GCF_000282555.1). Classification (NCBI taxonomy): domain Bacteria; kingdom Pseudomonadati; phylum Pseudomonadota; class Gammaproteobacteria; order Pseudomonadales; family Pseudomonadaceae; genus Pseudomonas; species Pseudomonas sp. GM102. The sequence continues at coordinate 43,134 of NZ_AKJB01000067.1, forward strand.
GCCGGCACCGTCATTGGCAAAGGTGAAGTTCTTCACCGACTGCTGCAGGTCCAGCACATTGCTGCCCTTGCCGCCCAACAGGATGTTGTAGCCACCGCCATCCCTGAAGGTGTCGTTACCGTCGCGGCCTTCCAGATAGTCGTTGCCCTTGCCGCCCTGGATCAGGTCATTGCCGTCGCTGCCGATGATAAAGGTGCTGCCTTTATGGGTTTCGGCGTTGCGGTTCAAGTCCTGGACCCAAGTGTTGCTGCGCGCCGGGTCCGAGAGGTTGGCGACGATGATGGTCGAATCCTTGCTGGTCAGGTCGTAGAACTGCGACTCCAGCACGCGAGTCATGCCGTCGCCGTAACCGGTGGGCAAGTGTGAAATCCAGGTGGGAATATTGAGGATCGAATACGGCAGCACGTTCCACGCCGTCGAGGCGTAGTGGTCGTTGAAGCTGACGATGTTATCGGTCGTCGAATCCTTGGCGGCATCGTGCACGCCTACCGAGGCCAGGTTGAACGAGGAGCCATCGAGGGCGCGGAACACCGGGTCGTTTTCATAACCGATGTTCAGCACTTTGTCGCTGCTGCTTTGGGTCGGCGAGGCGTAGGCGATGTAGTTGGAATCCTGGTAAAAACCGGACCACTTATCGCTGCTCAAGTCCGCCAGGCTATTGACCGCCAACCCGCCGAGGCTGTGGCCGCTGACCAGTACGTCCTTGCCCGACAGCCCATTGGCCTGGGCAAACGCTGCAACGTCACTGAGCAGATTGCCGAAGGCTTCACCTACGTAGTTTTTCGCATAATCCTTTGGCCCTAGCGCTGCCATCAGGTCGTTGATCACATCACCGATGGAGTCGCCGATCTGGATTTCCCGCGGGCCACTGGTGCCGCGAAAAGCGATGCCGATTTCGGTGAGATGACCCTGGGCGTCGTACTTGCCGAGGATCTCCACTTGGGCGCTAGTGTAACCGGCCTTCTCGCCGAAGAAGGTTCCGCGAGCGTCGGTCTTGCCGTCATAGCCCAATTGCGCGGCGGTGATCGGCGTCCAGCCGGCTTTTTGCACAGCATCGAGTGCGGCCTTTTCCGAATCGGGGTTCCAGGGAATGCCGGGAATGACGCCCTGGGAATCGGTGCCGCCAATCAGTGCGGTAACCAGCGTTGCCGGCAAGCCCAGTCCGAAGCCGTTTTGCTGGTAACCGGTGGCGAAACCGTTGTCGAGGTTGTGATAGGAATACAGCGTGATCGCCATGGCGTCGCTGAACAACGCCTTGGAGTCTGCTGTGCCGAAGTTTTTGTAGTCATACACACCCATTGGTATTGCCTCTCTCTTTGTTGGAATTGTCAGAGATAGCTCACAGCCAGGACGCCTCAATCACGAGGCGCCCCGGAGCCTTTAGTGCATGCAGCTTTTACGCAAACGTAATTCCCGAAGCCGAGAGATTATCCAGACCTACGCCCACCAGCGTTACGGCGTAATCGCCAATCTTGAGCACAGTGTCGTTGCCGGCCTGGGTCGCGTGCTGGGTGTAGTCATAACCCTGCCCCGCGCCCTGGACGCCCATGAACACCAGTTTGTCGCTGCCCTGATACCCATTGATCGCGTCGATGCCGAAGGCCCCGCTGAACAGGAAGGTGTTGTTGCCGCCCCCCGAGGCCTGCATCACGTCATTGCCCGCGCCACCGACGAAGGTCACGTGGCTTTTGTCGCTGCGCAGCAGGTCGTCGCCCGCGTTGCCGAACAGCCAGTCACCGTCGACGCTGGCCACCAGCGTGTTGCCGTAGGCATCGCCATTGAGCGAGTGGTTGTAGTGGGTCAGTTCCGTGCCGTTGAGCAAACCGTTGGCGGTGACGTTGTAGGTCACCTCCTTGCTGCCCCACCACGAACCCGATTCCTTGCTCACCAGCGCGCCGATGTCGCGGGTCATGCTGATGCCGCCGTAGGCATCGCGCACATACAACGTGCCGTCGCCGTCATTGGCAAAGCTGAAGTTCTGCAGCGGTTTTTGCAGCTCGAAGGTGTTGCTGCCCTTGCCACCCAGCAGCAGGTTGTAGCCACCGTCATCGCGGAACCGGTCGTTCCCGTCACGGCCTTCGATGAAGTCATTGCCCGCGCCGCCCTTGAGCCAGTCATTGCTGTCGGTGCCAATGATGAAGGTGCTGCCGGTGTGCGGCTCGCCGCTGCGGCCCAGGTCTTCGACCCAGGTGCTGCCTCGGGACGACTCCGACAGGTTGGATACGATCAGCGTCGAGTCCTTGTCGGTGAGGTCGTAGAAGCGCGAGTCGATCACCCGGTTCAAACCGTCGGCATAGCCCAACGAACCGTGGGCCGACCAGTTCAGCGGATTGAGGATGCTGAACGGCACCAGGTTCTGCGCGGTGGAAGCGTACTGGTCATTGAAGTTGACGATGTTGTTGGTCGCCGACTCCTGATGACCGTCGTGCTTGCCCAGCGAGCCACTGCTGAACGTGGTGCCGTCGAGCACTCTAAACACCGGGTCATTCTCGTAGCCGATGTTCAGCACGTTGTTGCCGGTGGCGCTTTGGGTCGGCGAGGCGAAGGCGATGTAGTTGGCGTCCTTGAAAAAACCGCCCCAGTTATTGCCGCTCAACTCCGCGAGACTGTTGACTCCCAACCCGCCGAGGCTATGCCCGCTGACCAGCACGTCCTTGGCACTCAAGCCATGGGCGATGGCGAACGCGGCAACGCTTTTCAGCAAAGTATCGAAGGCGTTTTTCGCGTAGTTCGTCGCGTAATCCACCGGGCCGACCGCGGCCAGCAAATTGTTTTTCATGTCGCCGAAGGTGTCGCTGTACCCCAGGCCGCCGGTGCCACGGAAAGCGATTCCGATGCCGATCAGCTTCCCTGCCCCGTCGTATTTACCGAGCACTTCGGCTTCGGCGCTGGTGAAGCCGTCCTTCTCGCCATAGAAGGTGCCTTGAGCCCCGACGTTGCCCTGATAGCCCAACGCTATGGCGCCAATCGGCGCCCAAGCGGTCGCCGGCAATGGCTGACCGGTGGGCGTGTACGCGTAGAGCGTCAGCGCGATCGCGTCGGAGTACAGCGCTTTACCGGCCTCACTGCCGGCATTTTTGTAATCAAACAGTCCCATCTTCTTGCTTCCTTAGCGTCAAATCAGAACTGCCAGTCCAGGGTCAGGCCCACACCATGGTCTTTTTCCCGGGAGCCGAGCAGCCCGTTGTAATCCAGGTTCAAACGGGTATCGCGGCCCAGCGCCAATCCGGCACGGGCACCGACCACCAAGGCATCACGGTCCATGGACACGCTTTGCACGCTGAACGCGGTGTTGCCGTTGACGAAGGCCAAGTGGTCTTCGGAACGGGTGTTGCTCAGGTTGTGCTGCCAGCCGAGCGTGCCGGACAGTTCCAGCTGTTGCTGGTCGGACAACGCAATGGCTTTGCTCGCCCGCAAGCCAAGGGTCGAAAGCACCACGTCGCGGTTGTTTTCCCCGCCCTTGAGTGCGGCGGCGTCACCTTTTTCGCTGAAGCTTTCAGTGTTCAAGTGCACGTAGGCCAGATTGACGAATGGCTCCAGAGCGATCGGTTGCAGGTCCAGGCGATACGCCGCTTCGGTGAACAGTTGCGCGGAGGTCGCATCGCGTTTGGATTTCTGCTTGCCGCTGACACCGTTAAATTGCAGGTCACGTTTGACGTCGATGCGATGCCAGCTGTAAGCGCCACCTACGCTCAGGCGCAACGCGTCGATTTCATGGCCCAGGTACGCACCCAAGTGGTAGCTGTCGACCGAGGCCGACGAGTGCGTGCCATCGCCCATGCTCAATGAACTGTCGCTATAACCGGTGACGAAACCCAGTCGGGTATCTTCAGTGATCAAGCCATCGACACCGGCCAGCAGCCCGCCGATGGAGCTGTTGGAACTGGCGTTGTCATGCCCGCCATCGCTCTTGCCCCAGGCGCCGAGCACTTTGAGCCAGGCGTTGCTGCGGTCATCGGTGGGAGCCCCGGCGTCGAACAAATCGTGCTCACGCAGACGCTCGCCGACTGCATCGCGCAGATAGCGGCTGTCGTTGATCAGCAGCGTGCCGATTGCCGGATGAATCTCACCGGAAAGTTGCTGGAACGCTTGTTGCGCGACAGCGGCGGTCGGCGACAGCAGCAGGGTTTCGTAGAGTGGATTGCCTGCGCCCAGTTGCTCGGCGGCAGCGGCCACGGCGCGTTGGTTTGGAGTCCGCCCGGCGCTGGTGAAGGATGTCGCGTTGCGCTCCACAGCCAGTTGAATGCCGCTAGCCGAGTAGTCGAGGGTGCCGCCGAGGAACAGGTAGTCCGGCACCACCGCACCGAAGCGCCCTTCGATTCCGCCGGCCGCTTGCAGGATGTTGTACTGATTGCCGAGCAGGGATTTCGCTTCGCTGGTGGTCAGCAATGTCGGGCTGTTTTCCAGAGACAGGCTGACCGTTGCGCCCTCGATGATCGCCTTGCCGCTGGCGATGATCTGGTCGCTGCTGGTGGGCGACAATTCTACGGCGTAGGTCGAGCCGGGCTCGAAAGTCACGTCGCCCGCCACCTGCAAGGTGCCGATGGAATTGCCGGGGGCCACGGTACCGCCGCTTTTCGCGGTCAGCGCCGCGATGCTGCCGTTACCGCCGAGGATCCCGCTGTCATTGACGGTGACGGCCGACAGCAGCGAACCGTTGATGGCCAATCGGCCCTGATTGACCAGGGTCGGGCCGGCGTAGGTATTGGCGCCGGTCAGCACCAGTGTGCCGATGCCCTGCTTGGTCAGGCCGCCATGGCCGGAAATGTCGTTGCGCCAAACGTCGAGCCCGCAATGCACGTCATTGCACACACGCTCGGTGGGTTTGCCGGCGTCGATGATCGCGCCGATACCCGGCAAGTCCGCGACAAACTGGCTGGAGCCGTAGGCGCCGTCGATGCGGAACTCCTCGGGAATGTCCTGCTCGGTGACGAACATCGCCGGGCCATCGATGCCTTTGCGCAGGTTGATCATGCCCCAGCCGTACAGTGAGTCGACGCCGGGTGCGCCGAGGTCGGTGGCGGTGGTGCGCAGTACGCTGGCGACTTGCGCGCCGGTCATGTACGGGAAGCGTTCCATCAATACCGCCACCGAGCCTGCTACGTGCGGCGCCGCCATGGAGGTGCCGTTGTAATTGGCGTAGCCGGTGGTCAGGTCATTGGCATTGGTGCCGCTGATAATCGAACTGTAGATGCGGCTGCCCGGTGCCGACACGCAGAAACTCGCGGTGTAGCCGCAACGCGACGAGAAGGTGCTGATGTTGTAGAGCTCGGGGCTGCTGGTGTCCGGGTTCTTCTGCAATGCCGCGACAGTCATCCAGTTCGGCGCGATCTCGGGTACGAAGTAACCGAGGCCAGCGATGGCGTCCGGGTTGTTGAGGTTGTAGTCGTTGCCGGCAGCGAAGATCGTCACGATGCCGCTGCGGGCTGCCGCGATGGCGCCGTCGTAGGCACCGCCGGGTTTGGTCCCGAGCAAGGTCTGGATCTCGTTGAACTGCAGTTGCGCGTCCTGCACGGTGAAGTGCGGGTACGCCGGGTCCCGACCACCCAGGTCGAAGCGATCAGTGATGCCGATGCCCCAGCTGTTGTTGATGATCCGCGCGCCGCTGGCGATCAGGGCATCCCAACCGGCCTTGTACACCGCGCCGTCGTTGCCGCGAATGATGCCGTCTTCCGGACCCGGGTCGCCGTTGTCGGCGCTGATGATCTGCGCACCAAAAGCGACGCCGTGCATCGGACCGCCATCGCGACTGCCCGCGGCGATCCCGCCAACGTGAGTGCCGTGGGCGCCGAGTTTGCCGTTGGAGCCCACCGAGGGCGAACCGTCATACAGAAAGGCATCCCCGGCTTTGACCGGAATGTACGGGTCGGTGTATTCGCGGATACCACTGGTGACCAGGGTTATCACCTTATTGGCCCCGGAAAACTCCGGGTGCAAGGCGTAAACCGGTTGATCGAAAATCCCCAGTTTCACGCCTTTGCCGGTGTAACCGGCGGCATAGGCCTCCTGAGCGTTGATCGCCCCCAACCCCCAATCGGCGTTGAACTCCGTGCTGCGCCAGCTATCGGGATCGCCTGTCCTGCCGTTTTCCACGTAGGGCGCCGCGTGTGCGGTGCCCAGGGTGGCCAATGCGCAGAGCAAGGCAAGGTTGTTGTACTTGTTATTCATCGAACTACCGTCCTTAGTTGTGTTGCCAAAATCCTTGTGGCCAGGGGGGCGCGCAACTTGTAGGAGCGAGGCTTGCCCGAGAAGGCGGTGTGTCAGTCAACGTCAATGCTGAATGTCACGGCCCTTTCGCGGGCAAGCCTCGCTCCTACAGGGGTTGCGGTGCTACAGCCTTTACCGTGTTAGAACTGCCAATTGAGACTCAGCCCGACGCCGTGGCTTTTCTCGCGGCTGGCCAGTTGGCCGGTGTAATCGAGGTTCAACCGAACATCCCGGCTCAAGGCCAGGCTGGCATGGGCGCCCACCAGCGCCGCATCGCGAACCAGCGGCGAGCTTTCCACCACAAACGGAGTGCCACCGCTGGCAAACGCCAGGTGTTCCTCGGAATCGGTGTGGCTCAGGTTGTGCTGCCAACCGAGGCTGCCGCTCAGATCCAGTTGTTGCTGGCCGGACAGCGTTACTGTTTTCAGTGCGCGTACGCCCAGGGTGCTGAGCACCGCGTCACGCCGGTCGCCACGGCTTTTGAGCGCCGCCGCGTCACCTTTCTCGGTGAAGCCCTCGGTGTCGAGGTGCACGTAAGCCAGGTTGGCGAATGGCTCCAAGGCCAGTGCTTGCAGGTTCAGGCGATAAGCCGCTTCGCCGAACACCTGGGTGGTTCCGGCGTCGACTTTGGCTTTCTGTTTGGCGCTGACGTCGCCGTATTGCAGGTCACGTTTGACGTCGGCCCGATGCCAGCTGTAGGCACCCCCGGCACTCAGGCGCCAAGCGCCCATTTCGTGGCCGGCATAGGCGCCCAGGTGATAGCTATCGACTTGTGCTGATGAATGAGTTCCGGAGCCCATGCTGACCGAGCTGTCGCTATAACCGGCGACCAGGCCGACACGGGTTTCGTCATCCACTGCGCCATCGACACCGGCCAACAAACCGCCAATCGACGTGGTGTAGCCGGCGGTGTCATGGCTGTCATCGGTCTTGCCCCAGGCGCCCAATGCCTTGATCCAGCCGTTGTTTCGGGAACTGTTGGCTTCGTTGAGACGCTCACCGATCGCATCGCGTAGATAACGGCTGTCATTGATCAACACCGAGCCCAGCGCCGGATAGATTTCCCCCGACAACTGCTGGAAGGCTTGTTGCGCCGAACTCGCGGTCGGCGACAGCAGCAGGCTTTCGTAGACGGCGTTACCCGCGCCAAGCCCTTCCACTGCGGCCGCGACGGAACGCTGATTCGGCGTTTGCCCGACGCTGGCGAAGGTCGTGGCGTTGCGCTCAATACTCAGCTGAATACCGGTCGCGGCGTAATCAAGGCTGCCGCCAATGAACAGATAGTTGGGCAACACCGCGCCGAACTGGCCTTGAATGCCGCCCGCCGCTTGCAGAATGTTGTACTGATGGCCCAGCAGGCTTTGCACTTGTTGGGTGCTGAGCAAGGTCGGGCTGTTTTCCAGGGACAGGCTCACGGTCGCACCGCTGATCGTGGCCGTTCCGCCGGCAATAATCTGGTCACTGCTGGTGGGTGACAGTTCGACGGCATAAGTCGAACCCGGCGCAAACGTCACATCGCCGCTGACTTGTAACGTACCGATGGAATTACCGGGCGCCACGGTACCGCCGGAATGGGCGGTCAAGGCAGCGATCCGTCCGTTACCGCCGAGGGTGCCGCTGTCATTGACGGTCACCGCCGACGTCAGCGAGCCGTTCACCGCCAGTAAGCCGCCGTTAACCGTGGTCGAGCCGCGATACGTGTTGTCGCCCGTGAGCATCAACCGCCCTGCACCGGACTTGATCAGGCTGCCTTCGTAGACTCGGTTGGCGGCGGCGGAATCACGAGCCATGCCCACCGCGTAATCGGTTTGATCCTGCTGACTGGTGCCGGCCGCGATACCGTTCTCCCAGCCCTTGTCCTTCAACGTTTGTTGCCAGGCGCTGCGTTCGGCGGTGTCTTCGGCCTGACGCTGAATCAACGCCTTGTCGGTAATGCCGTTGCTCCAGACATCGCTTTGCCCTGCCCCCAAATTGGCGTCGAACGACCCGAGCAATTGCCCCGGCCCGTGCATCGCTCGTTCGAGGTTGGCCACACCCCAACCGATGCGCGTACTCGGTGCCTCGGTGATTGAGCCGTCGAGCTGGGTCGCGGTGGTCAGCAATACTTCCAGCGCCTGCTGATTGTTCATGTACGGATAGCGTTCCATCACCAGCGCCAGTGCCCCGGTGGCATGTGGTGCGGCCATGGAGGTGCCGGATTTGATCGCGTAACCGCCACCGGGAATGGTGCTGTCGATCTTCGCGCCTGGGGTGGTGATGCACCAATACTTGGCGATCCCGCACTGGTTGTATTTCTGCTGATTGCTTTGATCCAGCCCCGACACGGCCAGCCAGTGGCCTTCCAGGTCCGGCTGAAAATACGGCAAGGCCGAACGCACGCTGGCATTCGGGTAACCACTGTTGCCGGCGCTGAACACGTTGATCACGCCGCGCCGCGAAACGTCGGCGGCGGCATCGAGCCAGGTGCCTTTGTTCCAGTGCTGGGCGTAAGCGGCGTGCAGGTCGTCGAGGGTTCGGTAGCTGACGTCCGGCGGTTGACTGCCCCAGCTGTTGTTGATCGCGCGTACGCCGGCATCCGCCAGGGCGTTATAGACCGCGGTGAAGTAGCGCGGGTCGGGGTTGGGGCCGAACAGGAAACTGTCGTTCTTGTTGGTGTTGCCGACGTAGATTTGCGCGTTGTACGCCACGCCGTGCATGCCGCTGCCATCCCGGGATGCGCCCATGGTGCCGGTGACGTGGGTACCGTGGGAATCGTTGTTGGGGTTGAGCGTGCCGTCGACGTTAAATGCTGAGCCGTCGACATAGCTGCCGCTGGCTGTCACCGCGTGATAACGGTCTGCGGCAAATTCGGGATGGCTGGAATCGAACCCGGAATCCAGTGCGCCGATTTTCACGCCCTTGCCGGTTATGCCGGCGGCATAGGCTTGATCGGCCTGCATGCGCGCCAGTCCCCAATCACGCTGAAACTCTGCCGAGCGCCAACTGGCGGGGTCGCCGAGGGTACCGGTTTCCAGATAAAGCGCCTGGGCCGAGCCCGGCACGGATGAAATCACGAGCAATAGCGTGCCGACCGACATCGGCTTGATCTGTACGTCCATGTGCATGACATCTCGCTTTTTTGGCGTTTTTAGAGTTGTAGTCGCCAGTCCTGGGGCGGCGTTTCTGTGTTTCTGTGTTTCTGTGTTTCTGTGTTTCTGTGGCGAGGGAGCTTGCTCCCGTTCGGTTGCGCAGCAACCGTCATTGGGCCTGCTTCGCAGTCCAGCGGGAGCAAGCTCCCTCGCCACAATGTTTTCTATGCGCTACTGAGCTTTCGGGCCCTGGCCGAAGGCCTCATCCACCTTCGCCAGGTCCTGCTCGCTCAAGGTGCCGGCGTAGTAATGCAATTTGGTCCAGGCCATCAAATAGTCGTAGCGCGCCTGGGCCAGGTCCCGGCGGGTGGTAAACAGTTGTTGTTCGGCGTTCAGCGCATCGAGGTTGACCCGTTCGCCGCCCAAAATGCTTTGTTTGGTCGAGATCACCAGCGCTTCGGCCGACGTCAGCGCTTTCTGATAAGCCCGCAATTTACTGACCCCCGACAGACAGGCGCTGAACTGCCGGCGCAGCTGGATCAAGGTTTCCCGGGTCTTGCCATCCAGTTCGTATTCGGCCTGTTCCATGGTGCGGCTGGCCTGCCGGGTCGAGGCCGAAACCCCGCCACCGGCATACAGCGGCACGTTGACTTCAAAGCCGATGGTGTTGGTGTCGTAGCGCTGGTTGTAGGTGTTGCCGCTTTCCGATTCGTTCTGGCGCACCGAGGCATAGGCGCTGACTTTTGGCAGGTGGCCGGCGCGGTTGCGTTCGACTTCGTAGCGCGCTACTTCCACCGCCTGGCGCTGGGAGGCCAGGTTCGGGTTGTTGGCCACCGCCATCTCGTGCCAGGTGTCGTAATTGGCCGGTTGCAGGGTGAAGGTCTGGAAGTTTTGATCCAGCGGCGTCAGGTCGCCAATGTCGATGGCTGGCACGCCAATCAGTGCGCCCAGTTCGCGCAGGGCCGCATCCTGTTCGTCACGCGCCTCGATTTCCTCGGCGGTGGCCAGTTCATAACGTGACTCGGCTTCGAGGATATCGGTGCGCGTGCCTTCGCCTTGGCGGAACATTTGTTCGTTCTGCTGAAACTGCTGCTCGAAGGCTTTTTTCTTGGCCCGTGCAATGTCGATCTGGTCCTGAGCGAACAGCGCCTGGGTGTAATTCTCCAGCACGCGAACCAGCAGCTCCTGGCTCTTGCCACGAAAGTTTTCGTCAGCGAACAGCGATTGCGCCACGCCTTTGCGATACGCCGCGTAGGCCTCGTAGTCGAGCAGAGGCTGTTGCAGGGTCAAAGTCGAGCCGTAGCTGCTGTAGTTGCGGTCCTCGGTGAAGTCTGGTCTCCCCTCATTAATTTGAGTGACCTTGGAGGTGTTACGCCCCTTGTTGTAGTTGTAACCCAGCCTCGGCAGTAGCCCGGCGCGGCCGATGGCACGGTTTTCAAGGCCTGCATCGCGCTCCTTGATGGCGCCGAGGAACACCGGATCATTGCGTAACGCTTGCTCATAGATGTCGAAGGGCCCCATGGCCATCGCACTGTTGCACGTCAGCAACGCCAGGGTCGCTGCGAGCAGGGAAAGCTTATTCATACAGCCGAACATCCTTATTCCTCGGTCAACGCGGAGCCTGCCCGGTCGAGCAGCGGTTTGAACAAATAGTTGAGGAGTGAACGTTCACCGGTACGCACGAACATTTCTGCTGGCATGCCGGGTTTGATCACCAGACCGTTGAGTTTTTCCATGGCCTGGTCACTGACGCTGCTGCGCAGCACGTAGTACGGCACACCGGTTTTCTCATCGACCATCTGGTCGGCGGAGATCAGGCTGACTTCGCCGGGAACTCGCGGGGTACGGCTCTGGTTGAACGCGGTGAACAGAATGTCCACCGGCAAGTGCGTGCCGACCTTGTCGATCAGGTTAATCGGCAGGTGCCCTTCCACTTCCAGGCGTGTGCCTTGCGGGACGATCTCCAGCAGCGTGTCGCCCTGACGCACCACCGCGCCTTCGGTATGAACCCCAAGGTTGACGGCGATGCCGTCGGCAGTAGCGATGATTTCGCTGTGTTGCAGGTCGAAGCCGGCAGAGGTCAATTGCTCTTCCAGGGTCACGCTTTTGAGTTGCGCGTCGGCCAGTTGGCTGCGGACTTCCTTCTGGTATTCCTCGCTGTGCTGTTGCAGTTTCAGCCGGGATTCCAGGATGCCCTGCTCCACCCGACCGCTTTCGCCGGTGTTTTCTGCCAACTGTTGTTGCACTTGCGACAACTGACGCTGGTAATCCATCAAGCGGTTGCGCGGGATGTAGCCGTTGTCCGCCAAGGGCTGAAGATTGCTCAGCTGTTGTTGCAGGGAACTGGCCTGGGCCGTCAGGTCGGTGCGCGCACGACGCATGCCGGCCAGCTGCGCGCTGGCGCCTTCGATGTTCGCGCGCAGGGCGGCTTGCTCACGGGAAAACGCTTCGCGACGGCTGCTGAACAATTGCCGTTGGCCTTCAAGTACCAAGGCCAGACGCGGGTCAGGATCGTTGCTCAGTTCGGCGGGGAAATTCACCTGCTTGAGGTTGTCCCGCTCACTCTGCCAGCGTGCCAGGCTGGCCCACGCCATGCGGTACTGCGCTTGCAGCGATTGCACGTCGGCCGCGACCTGGGTCTGGTCGAGGCGAAACAGCGGCTGGCCTTGCTTCACCACCTGCCCTTCGCGCACCAGAATCTGGCTGACCACGCCGCTGCTCATCGATTGCACGGCTTTGCGCTTGCCCGAGACCACTACGGTCCCTTGCACCGGAATGCCTTGATCGAGCGGCGCGAGGCTCGCCCAGGTGAAGAAACTGCCGGCGCCGACAATCGCCAGAATCCAGCCCATGCGGGCGAAGAAACGCGCGTCGCGCTCAGGGCGTTCGGCGATGTAGTCGTGTTCCATCGTCGCTTCGCTGTCGTCGTTCATGCGTGTGCTGCTCATACACCCGAATTCCTTGTCGTGGGCTGATACTGCCGGCTCATGCTGAGCCCGCCCGGTGCCTGCGCAGGTTTTTCACGTTGCTGCTCCTGGGCGCCGGCCAGCGCCTTGAGCACTTCCTGGCTTGGGCCGAAGGCCTGCAAGCGACCTTCGTTGAGCACCAGCAACTTGTCGGCCTGGGCCAGGGCCGAAGAGCGATGGGTGACCAGAATCACGCTGGTGCCCCGGGCCTTCATGTGCGCGATGGCGCCGGCCAATGCCGCTTCGCCAACGGTGTCGAGGTTGGAGTTCGGTTCATCCAGCACCACCAGGCTCGGATTGCCGTACAGCGCGCGAGCCAAGGCCACACGTTGCTTCTGGCCACCGGACAAGCCGCTGCCGTCCTCGCCCAGCACGGTGTCGTAGCCTTGCGGCATGCGCAGGATCAGTTCATGAACACCGGCCTGTTGCGCGGCTTCGACGACTTTTTGCGGATCCGCCGCACGGAATCGAGCGATGTTCTCGGCGATGCTGCCGCTGAACAGTTCGATGTCCTGGGGCAGATAACCGATGTAAGGGCCGAGGTCGTCGCGGTTCCAGCGATGAATGTCCGCGCCATCAAGCCGCACCGTGCCGCCCAGCGTCGGCCAGACGCCGACCAGCACTCGGGCCAGGGTCGATTTGCCCGAGCCGGAAGCCCCGAGCACGCCCAGCACCTCCCCGGCGCCCAGGTTGAAATTGACCATGTGCAAGGTCGCTGCCCGTTGCCCCGGCGGGCCGGCGCTGACTTGCTCGAAGGTGATCTGACCTTTCGGCGCCGGCAACGCCATGGCTTCGTCAACCGGTGGGTAGGCTTGCAGCAAGGCATCGAGACGGCGGTAAGCGAGTTTGGCGCCGCTCCACTGTTTCCAAACGGCGATCAACTGATCGATGGGGCTCAATACCCGGCCCATCAGGATGGAACCGGCAATCATCATCCCGGCGGTCATGTCACCCTGAATCACCAATAAGGCGCCCAACCCCAGGACCAGGGATTGCAGGCACAGGCGCAGGGTTTTGCTCAGGGAGCTGATGACCGCGCCGGTGTCACTGGCCTGATTCTGCAAGCCGAGAAAACGCGAGTGCACCTCAAACCAACGTTTGCGCAAGACACCGAGCATGCCCATGGCCTGAATGGTTTCGGCGTTATGCAGGTGACTGGTGGCCAGTTGGCTGGACTTCTGGGAAAACCCCGCGGCTTCGCCCAAGGGCTTTTTGGTCATCGCCTCGTTGAGGCAGGCCAGCCCGATCAGCAGTACCGCGCCTGCGGTGGCCAATACGCCGAGCCAGACGTTGAACAGAAAGATCACAAACAAGTAGACCGGAAACCACGGCGCATCGAAGAAGGCAAACAACGCCGGACCGGTGACGAATTGGCGAATATGGGTCAGGTCACCCAAGGATTGCCCCGCGTTGCCCTCGCCCTTGAACAGGTTGCGCTCGAAAGCGGCTTGATACACCCGCAGGTTGAAACGGCGCTCCAATTGGCTGCCGATACGGATGACGATAAAGCTGCGCACGATTTCCAGCAGACCGATGAAAGCGAAAAACCCGACCACCATCAACGACAGCATCGCCAAGGTGGTTTCGTTTTGCGAAGACAGTACCCGGTCATAGACTTGAAGCATATAAATCGACGGGACCAACATCAGCACATTAATCAGTGCGGTAAAACACCCGACGCTGATCAGGATGCTCTTATAGTCGCCCAGCGCCTTGAATAACGGTGCGGTGGCCGGGCTCTTCGCCATCTTCATTGGTTTTTCCTGAGGTATTAATCCTCGCCTTACTTGGCGAGGTTCCAATTAACTGTCCGCGCATGGGGCGGGACATTTTTTTCCGGTTGTCGCTTACACTTCAATAACAACTCTTTTTGCTCTTCAGAGCGTTCCGGCTATTGATCTGCTGCTTATAACGGCAATAACTATTTTTATATTCAGTCAGGCATTATTTACTTAATGTGCAGTGCGCTCGAGCGTAATGATCAGACCTGACTTCAAGGTGCTTTTATAAAACCCCTCCTTCTGTCGGCTGAAAAACACTATTTTCGAGCCCTCTTTATCGGTCACGGCAATGCCGTCCGGTTCCGGAAACCAGCCAATCGCCGACTGGTTCAGCCAGGCACCGAGGCAGTCGGCCCCCTCACCCAGGGTCTGGTTCAAATTGAACTCGATCGTGCAAACATTCGACGGTTTGTCTTGCAACACCTGGGACTCGGGCGAGTCTTGCGCGGTGATCAAGGTGGCCTGCCATTTCCCGGCGAGTTCCAACGGGTCGGCTAATTTAAGACTGCGTGCCATGACTACATCTCCAAGAAACATCATCAGCGTCGCCAACAGCCACGCGGTTGCTTTGCAGGTAAAAGCGTTGTGGATCATAGGGCTTTTACTCATGGTTATAAGCCTTGTTCATAGCGCCTGCCGTTCAAGGGGCAGAGAGCGGCGCGTCGAGCGCCGCCCTCCTTTTGCCTTGAATCAGGCCACGATGTCCGAGAATGCCGCCTGGCCAACGGTGCTGACCAGGAAGTCAGCCACGCCGTGCCCGGAGAAGTCCACCGACAACAGGCTGTTACCGCCCGAAGTGGTCAACACTGCATCGCCTGCCGCACCGGTGAATGCGTTCACGAAATGCAGGCCCGCGCCTTTGGTAATGCCGGTCAGGTCGATCTTGTCCAGACCACTGACAAAGTCGAGGATCTGGTCGACGGCACCTGGCTTGGAGTCGCTGCTGGCCGCGAACACAAAGGTGTCCGAACCCGAACCGCCCCACAGTTTGTCCGAACCGCCCGCACCGAAGAGGATGTCGTTGCCGGCACCGCCCTTCAGTTCGTTGGCCACGCTGTTACCGATCAACAGGTCGCTGCCCGAACCGCCAATCGCGTTCTCGACGGTGACCCCCTTGGCGATGGACACGTTGCCCACCATGCCGCCAACGTCGGAGAACGAGGCCTCATTGAGGTTGATTTTCTGGTTTTGAGTAAAACCGGAGAAGTCCAGGGTGTCCTTGCCGCCCGCATCCCAGACCGAGAACACGACTTTGTCCGACGACGAAGACGCGCTCAGGAAATCGCGACCGGCGTTGGAGTTGAAGCCGTAGGTGGTATCACCGGTACGGGTGGTGGTGTTGGCACCGTAGAGTTTCTGGATGGCGGCGATATCGTCCATCAGCGGGCCGGACGCATAGGCTTCCACACCGCCCTTGCTGAAGTTCTGGTCGGTATTGCTTTCACTCCAGTAGCTCATGACGCTGTAGCCACGGGTGTCTTCCCCGTAAGTCGCGTCATTGTAGGTCGGCGCGCCTTCACCAGCGTTGTAGTCGCCAGGGTGCGCCAGGCCCAGAGAGTGACCGATTTCGTGGGTCAGGGTCTGACGGCCGTAGTTGTTCAGGTCCGGCGTCTTGTTGACGTTATAGCCACTGCCCGTCAGATACCACGAAGTACCGTCATAACCTGCACCGGTGCCTGGCAAGTAGGCGAATGCTGCGGCGCCATCCTGACCACTACTGTAGTTACCGAAGGTCATGTGACCGTCGCCGCCAAAAGACTTTTCGGTAAAGGTGACATTGGCCACGTCGGCCCAGGATTGCATGGCAAGCACGGCCTGGGCTTTCTGTTGCGCGCTGAACTGACTGAACCCGCTGATGCCGTGCTTGTTCATGGTGCTCGACGAGGCCGAGGTCAAGAACGTGTAGGTGAGTTCGATTTTGCCGCTGCCGTCCTTGTCCTGGTAGGCCGCGCCGTCACGCAGCAGCTGGGTAGCAGCCTCGTCGACGGAGAAGGAGGGTTTGCCATTGACCGTGAGATTGCCACCCCGATCATACTGATGGCTGAAACTATCGATCTGGTTGTAGGCGGAACTGGGTGCAGCCAGCGCTTGCAATGGCGCAAAGGCCTGTTCGGCAAGATCAATAGCGTTGTCTTTTACTTTCGACATAAACACACTTCCTTGTTTAGCAATGGAACAGTTTTTGTCCGATACGACAATCTCTGGCGAGATCGTCCTATCACTCGCCCAATGAAGGCGTATAAAAACTGACACAATTCGAAATCAAACGTCTACATTTTTTTTGACGTCAAATTGAGTGGTTCCGGCGAACTCCAGTAAACAGTGCGTATGCTGTCGAAATATAGTTTGTAGTTGAAGGTTTTAGCCGGATTGTCCGACAATTTGCTATTTAAATATTAAATATGAGTAAGTTGTTTTTCTGTAGATGAGTTCTCGTTTTTTTGGACCTCTTAGTGTGAGAGCCAGTGGATTGCTATCAACTTCAATTTTTATTGGATGGCCATTTTCACGACTGCTGCGCAGCCGAACGCAGCCTTCGGCAGCTGCTACAGGTTTGCGGTGCACACGTTGTAGCAGCCGGGCCTGATGCAATTGCCGGGCAACCAGCCTTAAATGACCGTTCAGCTACCTAATGCTGTTCATTTAGGTGCGCTCTTGGATCGTGCGTACCTTTGTGGCGAGCGAGCTTGCTCGCGCTGGGCTGCGTAGCGGCCCCAAAATCTGATAACAATCGCCGATTTTTGTGAGTGCTACGCACTCAAGCG
>NZ_AKJB01000068.1:0-44523 GCF_000282555.1 Pseudomonas sp. GM102
CCGCGACTGGCAGCCGCTACGCGACTACAACCACGACAACCCGGCTGACGGTTTCCGCCCTTACGGCACCACGCCGGGCCATGGCTTCGAATGGGCGCGGCTGTTGCTGCATCTTGAAGCGGCGCGGGTGCAGGCCGGGATACTCACACCGGGCTGGCTGGCAACCGATGCGCAAAAACTCTTCGAGCACAATTGCCGTCACGGTTGGGATGTCGACGGTGCACCGGGCATTGTCTACACCCTCGATTGGGATAACCGTGCGGTGGTTCGCCATCGCTTGCACTGGACTCATTGCGAAGCCAGCGCCGCCGCCAGTGCGCTGCTCAAACGCACCGGTGATGAGCAATACGAGCGCTGGTACCGACTGTTTTGGGAATTCTGTGACAGTCATTTCATTGACCGTTGCGATGGCAGCTGGCATCACGAACTCGATCCTCTGAACCGTCCGAGCGCCGATATCTGGGCCGGCAAACCCGACCTCTATCACGCCTGGCAAGCCGTTTTGATTCCGCGCCTGCCGCTGGCGCCGAGCATGGCCAGTGCGCTGGCGCAGTTGTCCCAGAGCGTTGCTGTGTAACCATGTGGTGACATTCGCGCGTCCCTTCGTTACCTGCGAAGGGGCATCCCCTGTTTAGAATCCTATGCAGCGCAAGCACCAGACTTGCATGCATAACAACAAGAAAGGTACTACTAGATGAATGCGATTTCTCGCCTCGCTACTGTCATTTCTCTCGCTTCACTGCTTCCTGTTGCTGCATTCCCCGTCAGTGCCCTTGCCGCCGATGCCAAAGGTTCGGTGGAAGTCGTTCACTGGTGGACGTCTGGTGGTGAAAAAGCAGCCGTCGATGTACTCAAGGCCCAAGTCGAAAAAGACGGCTTCACCTGGAAGGACGGCGCAGTTGCCGGCGGTGGCGGCTCCACAGCCATGACCGTACTCAAAAGCCGCGCCGTGGCCGGTAACCCGCCGGGCGTTGCCCAGATCAAGGGGCCGGACATTCAGGAGTGGGGCAGCACTGGCCTGCTCAGCACCGACACCCTCAAAGAGGTTTCCAAGTCCGAAGGCTGGGATAACCTGCTGATCAAGAAAGTCTCCGACACCGTGAAATACGAAGGCGATTACGTCGCCGTGCCGGTGAACATCCACCGCGTCAACTGGCTGTGGATCAACCCGGAAGTCTTCAAGAAAGCCGGGATCGAAAAAGCACCGACCACCCTCGAAGAATTCTATGCCGCTGGCGACAAGCTCAAAGCCGCCGGCTTCATTGCGCTTGCCCACGGTGGCCAGCCTTGGCAGGACAGCACCGTGTTTGAAGACGTGGTGCTCTCGGTCATGGGCGCAGACGGTTACAAGAAAGCCCTGGTCGACCTGGACCAGAAAACCCTCTCGGGGCCTGAGATGGCCAAGGCCTTCACCGAGCTGAAAAAAATCACCGGCTACATGGACCCGAACCGCGCCGGTCGTGACTGGAACATCGCTGCCGCCGACGTCATCAATGGCAAGGCCGGCATGCAAATGATGGGCGACTGGGCCAAGAGCGAATGGACCGCCGCCAAGAAAGTTGCGGGCAAGGACTACCAGTGCGTGCCGTTCCCGGGCACTGAAAAAGCCTTCACCTACAACATCGACTCGATGGCCGTGTTCAAGCTCAAAGCCGATCGCAAAGGCGACATCGCCGCCCAGCAAGACCTGGCCAAGGTCGCTCTGGGCAAAGACTTCCAGAAAGTCTTCAGCATCAACAAAGGCTCGATCCCGGTGCGTACCGACATGCTTAACGACATGAGCGCGCTGGGCTTCGACTCTTGCGCTCAAGCGTCCGCCAAGGATTTCCTGGCTGACGAGAAGACCGGCGGCCTGCAACCGAGCATGGCGCACAACATGGCCACGTCCCTGGCCGTGCAGGGCGCGATCTTTGATGTAGTGACCAACTTCATGAACGACAAGAACGCTGATCCGGCGACGGCCAGCAAGCAACTGGCGTCGGCCGTCAAAGCTGCCCAGTAAGTAATCCCTGACGCCGCGTGACCCCTGTGGGAATGGGGCTTATGTGGGAGTCGGGCTTGCCCGCGATGCAGTCAACTCGGTTTAACTTCAAACCGAGTTGATGCCATCGCAGGCAAGCCAGCTCCCACAAAAGCCCGCTCCCACAAGGGATCGCCGTGCCTATTTCATTCCTCTTCAACTGGATTATCCCGATGAGCTCTGTGGCGGTTTTCAGCAAAGCCTCACCGTTCGACGCACTGCAGCGCTGGCTTCCCAAACTGGTTTTGGCGCCGAGCATGCTGATCGTCCTGGTTGGTTTTTACGGTTACATCATCTGGACATTTGTTCTGTCCTTCACCAATTCCAGCTTCATGCCGAGCTACAAGTGGGTCGGCCTGCAGCAATACATCCGCCTGATGGACAACGATCGCTGGTGGGTCGCGAGCAAGAACCTCGCGGTGTTCGGCGGCATGTTCATCGGCATCAGCCTGGTGCTGGGCGTGTTCCTCGCGGTGCTGCTGGATCAGCGTATTCGCAAGGAAGGCTTCATCCGCACCGTTTACCTGTACCCGATGGCGCTCTCGATGATCGTTACCGGTACCGCGTGGAAATGGCTGCTCAACCCAGGCCTGGGCCTGGACAAAATGCTGCGTGACTGGGGCTGGGAAGGCTTCCGTCTCGACTGGCTGGTGGATCAGGATCGCGTGGTGTATTGCCTGGTGATCGCCGCCGTGTGGCAAGCCTCCGGTTTTGTGATGGCGATGTTCCTGGCCGGCCTGCGTGGCGTCGATCAATCGATCATCCGCGCGGCGCAAGTCGACGGTGCGAGCCTGCCGACCATCTACTTGAAGATCGTATTGCCGAGCCTGCGCCCGGTGTTCTTCAGCGCCTTCATGATCCTCGCGCACATCGCGATCAAGAGCTTCGACCTGGTGGCGGCAATGACCGCGGGTGGTCCGGGCTACTCGTCCGACCTGCCGGCGATGTTCATGTACTCCTTCACTTTCAGCCGTGGCCAGATGGGCATTGGTTCGGCGAGCGCCATGATGATGCTCGGCGCGATCCTGGCGATTCTGGTGCCGTACCTGTACTCCGAATTGCGAGGCAAACGCCATGAGTAATCAACTCGGAAAACCGGCGATCAGCTTCAGCCGCATCGCAATCTACGCAACCTTGCTGCTGGCCGCCGCGATCTATTTGATCCCGCTGGTGGTGATGCTGCTGACCAGCTTCAAATCCCCGGAAGACATTCGCACCGGCAACCTCTTGAGCTGGCCGCAAGTGATTGATGGCATCGGCTGGATCAAGGCCTGGGACAGTGTCGGCAGCTACTTCTGGAACTCGGTGAAAATCACCGTGCCGGCGGTCCTGATCTCTACGTTCATCGGTGCCATGAACGGCTACGTGCTGTCGATGTGGCGCTTCCGTGGTTCGCAACTGTTCTTCGGCCTGTTGTTGTTCGGCTGCTTCCTGCCGTTCCAGACCGTGCTGCTGCCAGCCTCGTTCACCCTCGGCAAGATCGGCCTGGCCAACACCACCACGGGCCTGGTGCTGGTGCACGTGGTCTACGGCCTGGCGTTTACCACGCTGTTCTTCCGCAACTACTACGTGAGCATTCCGGATGCGCTGGTCAAGGCGGCGCGACTGGATGGCGCGGGCTTCTTCACGATTTTCTGGAAGATCCTGCTGCCGATGTCGATCCCGATCGTGATGGTCTGCCTGATCTGGCAGTTCACGCAGATCTGGAATGACTTCCTGTTCGGCGTGGTCTTCGCCAGTGGCGATGCCCAGCCGATTACCGTGGCCCTGAACAACCTGGTCAACACCAGCACCGGGGCCAAGGAATACAACGTTGATATGGCCGCCGCGATGATCGCCGGGCTGCCGACACTGCTGGTCTACATATTCGCTGGCAAGTATTTCCTGCGTGGGCTGACGTCCGGCGCGGTCAAGGGGTAGAACATGGCAACTCTCGAATTACGCAACGTCAACAAGACCTACGGTGCCGGTTTGCCGGACACCCTGAAAAACATCGAACTGAAGATCAATGACGGTGAGTTCCTGATCCTGGTCGGTCCATCGGGCTGTGGCAAATCCACCTTGATGAACTGCATCGCGGGTCTGGAAAACATCAGCGGCGGGGCGATTCTGGTGGACGACGCCGACATCAGCGGCATGAGCCCGAAAGATCGCGACATCGCCATGGTGTTCCAGTCCTACGCGCTGTACCCGACCATGAGCGTGCGGGACAACATCGCGTTCGGCTTGAAGATTCGCAAAATGCCCACCGCCGAAATCGACGAAGAAGTCGCTCGCGTGGCCAAGCTGCTGCAGATCGAACACCTGCTCAGCCGCAAACCGGGCCAGCTTTCCGGTGGTCAACAACAGCGCGTGGCCATGGGCCGGGCGCTGGCGCGGCGGCCGAAGATTTATCTGTTCGATGAGCCGCTGTCCAACCTCGACGCCAAGCTTCGGGTCGAGATGCGCACTGAAATGAAACTGATGCACCAGCGCCTGAAAACCACCACGGTCTACGTGACTCACGACCA
This sequence comes from Pseudomonas sp. GM102, assembly GCF_000282555.1. Taxonomy (NCBI): domain Bacteria; kingdom Pseudomonadati; phylum Pseudomonadota; class Gammaproteobacteria; order Pseudomonadales; family Pseudomonadaceae; genus Pseudomonas; species Pseudomonas sp. GM102. The sequence continues at coordinate 4,531 of NZ_AKJB01000068.1, forward strand.
GATCGAAGCCATGACCCTGGGCGACAAAGTGGCGGTGATGAAGGACGGGATCATTCAGCAGTTCGGCACGCCGAAAGACATCTACAACAACCCGGCCAACCTGTTCGTGGCGAGCTTCATCGGTTCGCCGCCGATGAACTTCATCCCCCTGCGTTTGCAGCGTAAGGAAGGTCGTCTGGTGGCGCTGCTCGACAGCGGTCAGGCGCGCTGCGAATTGCCGCTGGGCATGCAGGACGCCGGGCTCGAAGACCGCGAAGTGATCCTCGGCATGCGCCCGGAGCAGATCGTGCTGGCGGGCAGCGAGCCGAATGGTTTGCCGACCATTCGCGCCGAAGTGCAGGTCACCGAACCGACCGGTCCCGACACCCTGGTGTTCGTCAACCTCAACGACACCAAAGTCTGCTGCCGCCTGGCACCGGACGTCGCGCCGGCCGTGGGCGAGACCCTGACCCTGCAATTCGATCCATCGAAAGTGCTGTTGTTCGATGCCAAGACCGGTGAACGCCTGGGGGTGGCCGGCCTGCCGAAAACCGAAGCTCACAGCGCCAACGTGGCCCAATTCAAAGGCCGCTGAAGATCAAAAATGTGGGAATGGGCTTTTGTGGCGAGGGGGCTTGCCCCCGTTGGGCCGCGCAGCGGACCCAAGACCTACGAGCGCTACGCGCTCGAACGGTGGCAAGCCCCCTCGCCACAGGCCCGCTCCCACAAGGGGGATCTGCGGCGGATGGGGACATCCGTCGCAATCGATGTAAACCGCGTTAGATAAAAACAGTTAATAACAATAAAGACGAGGATGTAGGGATGAAGAAGAAGAACAACGCTCAGCTTATCTGCCAATTGTCAGCGCTTGCGATGATGACGATGGCCGGTAGCGCACACGCGGCTGACGCGTTCAGTGCCGACTCGCAGTGGATGACCGGGGATTGGGGTGGTGAGCGTACCAGGCTGATCGAACAAGGTATCGACATCAAGGCCGACTACGTCGGTGAAGTGGGCGCCAACCTGCATGGCGGCTACAACGACGACAAGACGGCGCGTTACGCCGACCAGTTTGGCCTGGGCGTGGCGCTGGACCTGGAAAAGCTGTGGGGCTGGGATAACACCCAGGCGAAAATTCAACTTACCAACCGTAACGGTGAGAACATCTCCAATGACCGTGTCGGCGACCCGCGTGCCGGCACCTTGAGTTCCTCCCAGGAAGTCTACGGCCGTGGCCACATGGTCCGTCTGACCCAATTGTGGATCAAGCACCAGTTTCTCGACGGTAAACTGGACGTCAAGGCCGGTTACTTCGGCGAAGGCGAAGACTTCAACACCTTCCCTTGCGAGTTCCAGAACCTGGCGTTCTGCGGTTCACAAGCGGGTAACTGGGCGACCAACATCTGGTACAACTGGCCGGTCATGCAGGCGGCGGTTCGCGTGAAGTACAACATCACGCCTGAGTTCTATGCGCAGATCGGCGCGTACAACCAGAACCCGTCGCAACTTGAGCACGGTAACGGCTTCAAGCTCAGCGGCAGTGGTACCGAGGGCACCGTCTTGCCGGTTGAATTGGTCTGGTCGCCGAAGGTCAACAACCTGCCGGGCGAATACCGTGTCGGTTACTACAAGAGCACTGCTAACGCCGATGACGTGCGTAAAGACGACAACGGCGACGATGCGGCAACCAGCGGCAACGCCTATCGCAGTCACGATAGCAAGCACGGCTACTGGTTCGTGGCGCAGCAACAACTCACCACGCATAACGGTGATGCTTCGCGCGGTCTGAACATCGCGGCCAACGCCACCTTCCACGACAAGGACACCAACTTCGTCGACAACTACCAGTCGCTGATGTTTGTGTACAAGGGGCCGTTTGATGCGCGTCCTAAAGATGATGTCGGGATCGGTTTCGCCCGTATCCATGTCAACGATGATGTGAAGAAAAACGCTGAATTGGTCAACGCCGCCAATGGTGTCACCGACTACGAAGACCCGCTGTTCTCGCCGTTGCGTTCCACCGAGTACAACTACGAGATCAACTACGGCTTCCACGTTACCAACTGGCTGACCGTCCGTCCTAACCTGCAATACATCACTCACCCAGGCGGTGTGGATGAAGTCGACAACGCTCTGGTGGCTGGTCTGAAAATTCAGTCGGTGTTCTAACGCTGTTGCGATAAGCTCCTCTCTATGTGCGCATATTTGCGGACGGCCATGGCTGTCCGCTTTTTTTTGGGGGCTGATCAGCCAGGCGGCTGACGATTGCATTGTGGCGAGGGAGCTTGCTCCCGCTCGGCTGCGTAGCAGTCGTAAACGCGGCGAATGCGGTTTGCCTGAAGCACCGCAGTGAATGGTTTTAGGGCCGCTTCGCAGCCCAGCGGGAGCAAGCTCCCTCGCCACAGAGAATTCACTGGCTACAAAAACGCTGTTGTTTTCAGAGGTTGTGAGTACACCCATGATTTTCAGGACCGTGGCACATGCTTGAGCATCCGCTACAACGCTTCTTCAAATCCTTGCGCGAACGTCCGGTGTTTGCGTGGGAGCGCTATCAGATGCGCGATGTGCTGGTGATCGACCATCCGCTGTGTCAGGCGGTGTTCAGTCGGCAGGGCGCACAGCTGCTGCACTTCCAGCCCAAGGGTCAGAAACCCTGGCTGTGGTGCGCGGCGAAGTGGCCGCATGTCGGTGCGATTCGCGGCGGTGTGCCGGTTTGCTGGCCGTGGTACGGCCGTCATCCGAGCGAAAACGCCTGGCCGTCCCATGGCTGGGCGCGTTTGCTCGACTGGAAACTGCTCGACAGCAGCAGTGATGACGATGGCGTGCACCTGCACTGGCAGTTACAGCTGTGCGACTGGCAAGTGGACTTGCACGCGCATCTGGGCGAACGCATGGATTTGCACCTGAGCACCGAGCATCAAGACGACATGCCGTGCCAGTTGAGCCAGGCGTTGCATGCCTATTGGCGTATTGGCGACGTGGGCGAGGTAGCGCTGTCTGGGCTTGATGGCGCGCAAGGTTACGACCAGTTGAGCCGCCAGGTTTGCCAGCAAGAAGGCGAGTTGCGGGTCGACGGTGGTTGTCAGCGAGTGTTCCAGCATGACGGCGAATTGCAGCTCAAGGACCACGCCTGGCAGCGGCAATTGTGCATCGACACCGGTGACCATGCGGACACGGTGGTCTGGCATCCCGGCTCGCGGCCATTGCTGGGCGTGAGCTGGAACGAGATTTTAGAGTTCGTCTGTGTGGAGGCGGCCAGCGGCGGGACCGACAGCTTGAGCCTGGCACCGGGTGAGCGGGCGCATTTGAGTTTGCAGGCGCGGGTGATCGTTCCCACGCTCTGCGCTTGATCGTTCCCACGCTCTGCGTGGGAATGCAGCCCGTGACGCTCCGCGTCACTGGACGCGGAGCGTCCCTAGAGGCATTTCCACGCAGAGCGTGGGAACGATCGGTACGAGTTAATTAAACTCATCCCCAATCGGATACCGACTGGCATTCAGGCTTTCCTTGATCTTGCGCAAATGCGGCTGGAAATCCACGCCCCGGCGCAGGGTCATGCCGGTGGCGAGCACATCGAGCACGGTCAGCTGAATGATCCGTGACGTCATCGGCATGTAGATGTCGGTGTCTTCCGGCAGCGGAATGTTCAGGCTCAAAGTACTGGCCTTGGCCAGCGGCGAACCCTCCGCCGTCAGGCCCAGCACCGAAGCACCGTTTTCCCGGGCGATGCGCGCCACTTCCACCAGTTCGCGGGTGCGACCGGTGTAGGAAATGATCACGAACAACTCACCGGTGTGGGCCACCGAGGCGATCATGCGTTGCATCAGCACGTCGGCATGGGCAGTCACCGCCAGGTTGAAGCGGAAGAACTTGTGCTGCGCATCCAGCGCCACCGGGGCCGAGGCGCCGAGGCCGAAGAAGTGGATCTGCCGGGCCTGAATCAACAGGTCGACGGCGCGGCTGATCAGGTTCGGGTCAAGCGCCTGTAATGCACTGTCCAAAGAGGCGATGGCGCTGCCGAAAATCTTTTTTGTATACGCTTCCGGATTGTCATCGGCTTCAACCGCCCGGCTGACATACGCCGCGCCACTGGCCAGGCTCTGGGCCAGCTGCAGTTTCAGTTCCGGGTAGCCGCTGACGCCGAACGAGCGGCAGAAACGGTTGACGGTCGGCTCGCTGACCTTCGAGGCCTGGGCGAGGGCGGCAATGCTGAACCGGGTGGCCTGCTCCGGGTTGAGCAGAATCACTTCGGCGACTTTGCGTTCAGCCTTATTCAGGTCTTCAAGGCGATTCTGGATCTGTTCCAGTAAATTTCGCACGCGATCCATTTCATGTTCCTTAGGTCAGCAGCGCAAATAAGCGTTCGACTAATGCAAATTGGGCCTTTGATACGGCCCATAACGGTGGCCTATCCTACTGATGGCTCCGACCGACCACCACTCGGAATCTGTATTTTGCGAAAATGTTGTGGTTATTACTACATTTTCCCTTGAGTGATGCCTTGAAAAAAGGTATTTGTAGCTTAACTTGATAAAAGAACAAACATCATGCCTTCGATTACGGTTGAACCGTGCACCTTTGCCTTGTTCGGCGCTCTCGGCGATCTAGCCCTGCGCAAGCTGTTTCCTGCCCTCTATCAACTCGATGGCGCCGGCCTGCTTCATGAGGATACGCGCATTATCGCGCTGGCCCGTGAACCCGGCAGCGAGCAACAGCATCTGGCGTTCATCGCCGCTGAGCTGCGCCGCTATGTCGGTGCCAAAGAGCTGGATGAAACGGTGGTCGAGCGCTTCCTGGCCCGTTTGAGTTATCTGCACGTCGACTTCCTCAAGGCTGACGATTACGTCGCCCTGGCCGAGCAGGCCGGCAGTGCCCAGCGGGTGATTGCTTACTTCGCCACCCCGGCGGCGGTTTATGGCGCTATTTGCGAGAACCTGTCGAAGGTCGGCCTGACCGAAAACACCCGTGTGGTGCTGGAAAAACCCATCGGTTCGGACCTGGAATCCTCGCGCAAGGTCAACGACGCCGTGGCGCAGTTCTTCCCGGAGAACCGCACCTACCGCATCGACCACTACCTGGGCAAAGAGACCGTACAAAACCTGATCGCCCTGCGTTTTGCCAACAGCCTGTTCGAAACCCAGTGGAACCAGAATTACATCTCCCACGTGGAAATCACCGTGGCCGAGCAGGTCGGGATCGAAGGCCGTTGGGGCTATTTCGACAAAGCCGGCCAGCTGCGGGACATGATCCAGAATCACCTGCTGCAACTGCTCTGCCTGATCGCCATGGACCCGCCGGCCGACCTGTCCGCCGACAGCATTCGCGATGAGAAAGTCAAAGTCCTCAAGGCGCTGGCGCCGATCAGCCCGGAAGGCCTGACCACTCAAGTGGTGCGCGGCCAGTACATCGCCGGTCACAGCGAAGGCAAATCGGTACCCGGGTATCTGGAAGAGCCTAATTCCAACACCCAGAGCGACACCGAAACCTTCGTCGCCCTGCGTGCCGACATTCGTAACTGGCGCTGGGCCGGCGTGCCGTTTTACCTGCGTACCGGCAAGCGCATGCCGCAAAAGTTGTCGCAGATCGTCATCCACTTCAAGGAACCGTCGCACTACATCTTCGCCCCCGAGCAGCGCTTGCAGATCAGCAACAAGCTGATCATCCGCCTGCAACCGGATGAAGGCATTTCCTTGCGCGTGATGACCAAAGAACAAGGCCTGGACAAGGGCATGCAGCTGCGCAGCGGGCCGTTGCAGCTGAATTTTTCCGACACTTATCGCAGCGCGCGGATTCCCGACGCCTACGAGCGGTTGTTACTGGAAGTGATGCGCGGCAATCAGAATTTGTTTGTCCGTAAAGATGAAATCGAAGCCGCGTGGAAGTGGTGTGACCAGTTGATCGCCGGGTGGAAAAAATCCGGTGATGCGCCCAAGCCGTACGCGGCCGGGTCGTGGGGGCCGATGAGCTCCATTGCACTGATCACGCGGGACGGGAGGTCGTGGTATGGCGATATCTGAATTGAAACTGCCTCAGGGCGTCAGCGCCCATGAGTTCAAGAGCCCGGTGCTGCTGGCCGAAGGGCTGGCATTGACGGTAGCCAGGCAACTGAGTGACGCGATTGCCGCGCAGGGCGCCGCGACGCTGGTGGTGTCCGGTGGGCGCAGCCCGGTGGCGTTTTTCCAGCACCTGGCCAAGCAGAAGCTGGACTGGTCGAAGGTGGTGGTCAGCCTGGCTGACGAGCGCTGGGTGCCGGTGGAGCATGCCGACAGCAATGCCGGCCTGCTCAAGCGTTACCTGTTGCAAGGCCCGGCGGCCAAGGCTCAGTTCTTGAGCCTCTACAGCGCCACCGCCAACCTGGAACAGGCCGCCGAGCAGGCGGATCGCCTGCTCGGCGAATTGCCGCCGATCGACGTTCTGATACTCGGTATGGGCGACGACGGTCACACCGCGTCGCTGTTCCCCAACAGCCCGAACCTGGCCGACGCCTTGAACGTCGACGGCACCCGTCGTTGCTGGCCGATGCTGGCGCCGACCGTGCCCCATCAACGCCTGACCATGAGTCGCGCGTTGCTGGCCTCGGCGAAGTACACCGTTTTGTCTATTTCCGGTCAGTCCAAGCTGACCACCCTGAATGCCGCACTGACCGGTGACGATGTCTCCGCCATGCCGATTCGGGCGTTTCTGCAACCTACGTTAGAGATTTACTGGTGCCCATGAACCAAGGATCAGCCGCTATGACAAACACATCCCCGACCGTTTCCATGGCGGACAAAGTTGCCCTGATCGACAGCCTTTGCGCCAAGGCGCGGATTCTGCCGGTGATCACCATCGCCCGTGAACAGGACGTACTGCCGTTGGCCGACGCCCTGGCGGCCGGTGGCCTGACGGCGCTGGAAGTGACCCTGCGTTCGCAGTTCGGCCTCAAGGCGATCCAGATTCTGCGCGAGCAGCGACCGGAACTGGTGACCGGTGCCGGCACCGTGCTTGATCGCAGCATGCTGGCCGCGGCCGAGGCGGCGGGTTCGCAATTCATCGTCACGCCGGGTATCACCCGTGATCTGCTTGAAGCCAGTGTCAACAGCCCGATCCCGCTGTTGCCGGGCATCAGCAATGCCTCCGGCATCATGGAAGGCTATAGCCTGGGTTATCGCCGCTTCAAGCTGTTCCCGGCGGAAGTCAGCGGCGGCGTCGCGGCCATCAAGGCCCTGGGCGGCCCGTTCGGCGAAGTTAAATTCTGCCCGACCGGCGGCGTCAGCCCGGCCAACATCAAGAGCTACATGGCGTTGAAAAACGTGATGTGCGTGGGCGGTAGCTGGATGCTTGACCCCGAGTGGATCAAGAACGGCGACTGGGCTCGCATCCAGGAGTGCACCGCCGAGGCGTTGGCCCTGCTGGACTGATTCATCGGATTTTTACCAAACACTTCGTTGTGTGTTCTACGGCTTTACGGTGCGCTTGGTCGGTGCACCGTTTTTTTTTGCCTGAAATAAAACCCTTATGGCTGCCAGCTGTTTTTTTTGTAGGAGCGAGGCTTGCCCGCGAAGGCGTCGGTACATTCAGTATTGATGTGGCTGGAAGATCGCCTTCGCGGGCAAGCCTCGCTCCTACAGGAAAAGAAGCGATACATAGTTACCGCATCTCTGAGCTCGTCCAGCGTTAACCTGCGTTCATCTTATGGAAGAGAGAACGTCATGGACGACAACACCTCAGCTGCATCCCCATCACCGGTTTATCAGCTGTCACCCGAACAGATCGCCGGCCCGTATTTTCGAAACCCGAAACTGATCAGACGCAACATCAGCGAAGGCATGGATGGCATCCCCTTGGTGCTGCGACTGACGATCGTCGATGCCATGACCGGTCAACCGGTCACGGGGGCCGTGGTCGACATCTGGCATTGCAACGCGCGCGGGGCGTATTCGGGTTGGAGTAAGGTCAATCCGGACCAGGAAGTCGATGTCGGTGATATCGGCTCGATTCCGCGCACCGATGACGATACCTACCTGCGCGGTGGGCAGTTCACCGATAAAAACGGCATCGTGCGGTTTACCACCATTTATCCGGGGTATTACGCCGGACGCGCTTTGCATATCCATGTTGCTGTTCGCATCACGGCCGGCAACAACTATCTGGAAGAGCGACATGTCGCTTGGGTCGGGCAGCTTTACTTACCGCAGGTTGCATCAAGGTCGGTACTTAATACCCGTGAGTACAGCGGTCGAGTCGCTTCACCGCTGACCAACGATCAGGATTTTTTCTACGAAACCATGGGCGGTGAAGCCTCGACCCTGAACGTTCACGCCATCGGTCGAGACTCGAATGAAGACGGTTTTTTCGGGCACATGACCATCGGTGTCGACACGTTTGCGGTGTCATCGCAGATCAAGCCCGAGGACTTCGACAAGTACACCGTGTGACGTCAGCGCAATTCAGTCAGCGCCTGGGCCAGCCGATCCATGTCGGCCGCCGTGGTGGTGAGCCCCGGCGTGATGCGGATGCACGGGCCACATGCCGCGCCACTGCGCGCCACGGTAAACAGGTTGTAGTCGTTGAGCAGTCGCTCGACCATCACCTGTTGGTCGGCATGCCGGGTAAAGCGCATCGAGGTGATGCCGCAATACAGGCGCGGGTCATCCGGGGTCATGATTTCGATCCCCGGTAGCCCCCGAACGGCATTCACCCATCGGTTGCGCAGGTAATTGAGCCGCGTGCCCTTGGCGACGGAACCGCCCATGGCGTGATGTTCTTCGAACACCAGCGGCAGGGTCAGCAGGGCCGGAATATTGGGCGTGCTGTAGGGCGTGCGGGCGCGAATGTCGGTGACCGGGAAATGCATCTCGCCCATGTCCGGGTCGATGTCGGCCAGGCGCTCGGGCGCGATGTAAATGAAACCCAGGGTCAGCGGCGCGCCGATCCATTTGTGCAGATTGTAGCCGGCAAAGGCGATGCCCAGTTCATCGAGATTGAACGCGATCTGGCCGAGGGCATGGGCGCCATCGAGAATCACATCGATGCCGTGTTCCTTGGCGGCGGCAGCAATCGCCTGCACCGGCATCACCAGTCCGGTGCGATGGGTGACGTGGGTCAGCGCCATCAGCTTCAGTCGCGGATAACGCACGAAAGCTTCGCGGTACGTGGTCAGCAAACTGTCGAAACTGGCGGGGTGATGGTGTTCGATCTCGATCACTTCCACGCCTCGATAGCGCGCCAGCCAACGCATCGCGCCCTTGACCGTGTCGTACTCCAGATCGCACAGCAGTACCTGATCGCCCGGTTCCAGACGGTTGTAGTTGCGGATCAGCGATTGCAGGCCATCCGAGGCGTTACGGGTGAGGGCGACGGCTTCGGCCGGTGCACCGATCAACTCGGCCAGTTGCGCGCAAATCCCGACGCTTTCGCCCTGTTCGAAGCGCTGGCGCACATGCACCGAATTGCCGCGGTTGATGAGTTCGATGTTGCGCTGATACTCCTCGACTACCGTGCGAGACATGCGCCCGAAGTAACCGTTCTCCAGATTCAGGGGGCCGGGTTCGACAGCGTAGCGGTCGGCAAAGGTTTGCCAAAAGACTTCATCACGGGCACGGCGGGTGTTATCGGGCATGGGCTACTCGGTGAGGTAGGACAGATCAGTGACGAGGGGCGGGTTTGCCGTGTTTGGCGCGCAGCGGTTCGAGCAACTCCGACAAACCGTTGTGGTCGATTTCCTGCATCAAGGCCAGCAAACCGCCCAGTTCGCCATGAGGGAAACCTTCGCGAGCGAACCAGTTCAGGTACTGGCCGGGCAGGTCGGCGATGATGCGGCCCTTGTATTTGCCGAAGGGCATTTCGCGGGTAATCAGCAGTTCGAGTTTTTCGGGATTCATCATCAGTCGTCTTGATTCAAAAACAGTCTGGAAAATACAGGCATTCTGCATGCAGGCCAAATGACAGATCATGCAAAAAAAGCGGATGTAGATTTAGGATTTAAGTTTAACTATTTGAAATATAAGAAAAAATAATAGGTTCGAGGCTGGCATGCAGGATGCAATTACTTAATGCATCTTTCATCAACCGCGAGGAATTGAAAAATGACCGACATTAATAAAGAAGCGATCTCTGTACTCAACGACCTGATTGAAACCAGTAAAGACGGTCAGGAAGGGTTCAAGACTTGCGCTGAAGACATCAAGAATCCAGAACTCAAAAACCTGTTCATACAGCGCTCCGCCGACTGCGCTGCTGCCGCTGCCGAACTGCAAGCCACTGTGCGTTCCCTGGGCGGTGATCCGGAAACCTCCACCAGTGTCAGTGGCGATATGCACCGTCGCTGGGTCGACGTGAAGGCGATGTTCACCGGCAAGGATGAAGAGGCAGTGCTGAACGAAGCCGAACGCGGTGAAGACCACGCGCTGAAGGCTTACAAGGAAGCACTGGAGAAAATCAACAAGGACAACCTGGTGAGCATTCGTGACATCGTTGAACGCCAGTATCACGGCGTACAACGCAACCACGATCAGGTGAAAGCCCTGCGTAATCAGGCTCGCGCACGCTCGTAAGGGTTCGTTGCCTGCCAAAAACGCCAGCCAGTCTGGCGTTTTTTTGTGGAGAATGACGGCGAGTGGGCAGGCGCAGGAAGGTAGGCAACAAGAACTGCAGCGCTGTGGTCATTGTGGCGAGGGAGCTTGCTCCCGTTCGGCTGCGCAGCAGTTGTAAAAGCCGTCACCGCACCTGATCAGGTGAATCGAAGTGCCAGATTTGGGGGCGCTGCGCACCCCAGCGGGAGCAAGCTCCCTCGCCACAGTAAATCTCCCCACAGGCCCGCCACTGGCCACAGATAAGCGGTGAATCAGCCGATGCTGATCGCCGGCAACGTCGGCAACGTCACGGTCTGTTGCTTGCGCGGCGCCAGAATTTCCGCCTCGCCATCCACGACTAATTCATCGCGCTGGTTGAATACCCGAGTGGCGATACGCACACGAAACTTCGGCAGTTTCTCGAGAATTTCCAGGCGCACAGTCAGCGTGTCGCCAATTTTCACCGGCTTCTGAAAGCTCATCGTCTGACCGATGTAAATAGTCCCCGGCCCAGGCAACTCGCAAGCGACCGCCGCGCTGATCAACGCGCCGCTGAACATGCCGTGGGCGATACGCTCCTTGAACATGCTGGCGGCGGCGAATTCGGCGTCCAGGTGCACCGGGTTGTGATCACCGGACATCGCGGCGAACAACTGAATGTCGCGTTCTTCGACGGTCTTGCTGTAGCTGGCGGTCTGGCCGACTTCGAGGGCTTCGTAAGGGGTGTTGGTAACCTGGGTCATCTGTCTCGATTCCTGTGACGAATTAAATAAATCCACAAAAAAACTATTCGGCTCTGGGTGGCCGGCGGTTGCTCAAGGCCTGGGCGATCCAGTTCAGCACGTCGGCCGTCACTTCGTCGCGGTTGCTCTCGTTAAACAGCTCATGCCGGGCCTGCGGGTAAATAGTCAGCTGCAGGCTCTGGCAGCCAGCGTCGCGCAGGGCGTGGGCCAGATCTTTCAGACGTTTGCCTTCGCTCACCGGATCACATTCACCGCCAATCACCAGCAACGGCAGGCCCCGATCGATCTGGGCGAGATTGGACGCTTTGCTGATTTGCTGCAAGCCACCGAGCAAATCGATCCACAACTGATTGGTGCAACGAAAGCCGCAGAGCGGGTCATTGGCGTATTTGTCGACTTCGGCCGGGTCGCGGCTCAGCCAGTCGAACGGCGTGCGCGCCGGTTTGAATTTCTTGTTGAACGAGCCGAACGACAGCCATTCGATCAGCGCACTGCGCCCCTTAGGCCCTTGGCGCAGGCGTTCGAGACGAGCAATCTGTCGCGCGGCGCGATAGAGCGCCACGGGCTGGAAGTTCGAGCCGCTGAGAATCGCCCCGTGCAGGCTGGCGCTGTGATGCAGCAAGTAAGCCTGGGCGATGTAGCTGCCCATACTGTGGCCCAGCAGCACGATCGGCACGCCGGGATGCTGTTGACCGATATGTTGGTTAAGGCTGGCCAGGTCGCCGACCACTTTGCACCAGCCATCATCGTCGGCGAAATGGCCCAGCGTACCGTTTTCGGCAGTTTTGCCATGTCCACGCAAGTCCGGCGCATAAACACCGTAGTCCTGATCACAGCATGCTTGCGCCAGGCGGGCGTAGCGACCGCTGTGTTCTGCCATGCCGTGGGCCAGCAGGATCACCGCCTTGAGTGGCGCGGCCGGCAGCCACTGGTTGACGAAGAGGCGGCTGCGGTCACTCGCGGTCAGCCAGAAAGTGTCGTGGATCATGGCGATTCCTTTGCGTTGGGCTGCATGAGGCTGCTGGGTGGGGAACAGCCCCGTCGCATTGTATAGCGCATCCAACGCCTACCGTCTGATCAGGCCACGCCGGGGCAGCAAGATTCACGCGATCAATGACGACCGTGCGCATATTTGCCTGATTCACCATAGCTGCTAGTGTCCGGGAAGCACCGCTTTTTCAGAAGTGACAAAAAGCGGCCCCGGATAGGCTCAGGTAAAGAGGACAAGAATAATGCAACCTGATTTCTGGAATGACAAACGCCCGGCCGGCGTGCCCCTGGATATTGACCTTGGGGCCTATAAGTCGGTGATCGAGGTGTTCGAGCGTTCCTGCAAGAAATTTGCCGACCGCCCGGCGTTCAGCAACATGGGCGTGACCCTGACCTACGCCGAACTGGAACGCTACAGCGCCGCGTTCGCCGGTTACCTGCAAGCCCACACCGACCTGGCGCCGGGCGATCGCATCGCGGTGCAGATGCCCAATGTCCTGCATTACCCGATTGCCGTGTTCGGTGCCTTGCGCGCCGGGCTGATCGTGGTCAATACCAACCCGTTGTACACCGCGCGGGAGATGCGTCATCAGTTCAAGGACTCCGGTGCCCGGGCGCTGGTTTACCTGAACGTGTTCGGACAGAAGGTCCAGGAAGTGCTGCCCGACACCGACATCCAGTACCTGATTGAAGCGAAGATGGGCGACCTGATGCCCACCGCCAAGGGCTGGCTGATCAATACCGTGGTCGCCAAGGTCAAGAAAATGGTCCCGGACTATTCCTTGCCGCAGGCGATTTCTTTCAAGAGCGCGCTGCGTCTGGGCCGGGGCCTGGGCATCAAACCGCTGAACGTCGGCCTCGCCGACATCGCCGTGCTGCAATACACCGGCGGCACCACCGGGCTGGCCAAGGGCGCCATGCTGACCCACGGTAATCTGGTGGCGAACATGCAGCAGGCGCGGGCGTGTCTGGGGCAATTCGGCGCTGACGGTCAGCCGCTATTGCGCGAAGGCCAGGAAGTGATGATCGCGCCGCTGCCGCTGTACCATATCTATGCCTTCACGGCGAACTGCATGTGCATGATGGTGACCGGCAACCACAACGTGCTGATCACCAATCCACGGGACATTGGCGCCTTCATCAAGGAACTGAAGAACTGGCGGTTTTCGGCGCTGCTGGGGCTTAACACGCTGTTCGTCGCGCTGATGGACCATCCCGACTTCAAGACCCTGGATTTCTCCAGTCTCAAGCTCACCAACTCCGGCGGCACGGCGCTGGTCAAGGCTACGGCCGAGCGTTGGGAACAGCTCACCGGTTGCCGCATCACCGAAGGTTACGGCCTGACCGAAACCTCGCCGGTGGCCTGCACCAACCCTTACGGCGACAAGTCGCGCATCGGCACGGTCGGCCTGCCCGTGCCGGGCACGACCCTGAAAGTGATCAACGATGAAGGCGTCGAGCAGCCGCTGGGCGAGCGTGGCGAACTGTGCATCAAGGGCCCGCAGATCATGAAGGGCTACTGGCAGAAACCCGAAGCCACCGACGAAGTGCTGGACGCCGACGGTTGGTTCAAGTCGGGCGACATCGGGGTGATCGACCTGGACGGTTTTGTGCGCATCGTCGATCGCAAGAAAGACATGATCATCGTCTCGGGCTTCAACGTGTACCCCAACGAGATCGAAGACGTGGTGATGGCCCACCCGAAAGTCGCCAACTGCGCAGTGATTGGCGTGCCGGACGAACGCTCGGGGGAGGCGGTGAAGTTGTTTGTGGTGGCCCGTGAATCCGGGGTCAGCCTTGAAGAACTGAAGGCGTACTGCAAGGAAAATTTCACTGCATACAAAGTCCCCAAGCACATCGTCTTGCGTGAGTCGTTGCCGATGACGCCGGTGGGCAAGATTCTGCGGCGGGAGTTGCGAGAGATCGCCTGATCGTTGAATGGCCGCGCTTCGCGCGTTCGCGGGCAAGCCTCGCTTCTACAGGTTCAGTGGTCTGAACGACACGAACCCTGTAGGAGCGAGGCTTGCCCGCGAAGCTTTTAAGGGGCTGAAGCCCCGATTTCAAAGGCTTTCAAGGAGTTATAGAATTTTTGCTCTAAAAGTGACTATTGAATATTCAAGAGTCAAAAATGTGACCGTAGAGGCCGATTTTGGCTCTAGTCGGCCCTTGGCAAAGCTGCTACTCTCGGCGCGCTTTGTGACTTCTCGGCCTATGTTAAAAGCCAGACTCACCAAAAACACACACCAATAATAATCGCACCGAATGCGGTATTTGAATTCGCGTTGCTGAGGAGTGGGCTTCCATGATCGAAGACTTTTGGAAGGATAAGTACCCAGCTGGAATTGCTGCCGAGATCAATCCAGACGAGTATCCGAATATTCAGGCAGTGTTGAAGCAATCCTGCCAACGCTTCGCTGACAAACCGGCATTCAGCAACCTGGGCAAGACAATCACCTACGGTGAGCTGTACGAATTGTCCGGTGCCTTTGCCGCTTACCTGCAACAGCATACCGATTTGCAACCCGGTGATCGAATCGCCGTGCAACTGCCCAACCTGTTGCAATACCCGGTCGCCGTCTTCGGTGCGATCCGCGCCGGGCTGATCGTGGTCAACACCAACCCGTTGTACACCGCGCGGGAAATGGAACACCAATTCAACGACTCCGGTGCCAAGGCCCTGGTCTGCCTGGCCAACATGGCGCATCTGGCCGAGACCGTCGTACCGAAAACCGGCGTCAAGCACGTGATCGTCACTGAAGTGGCCGACCTGCTGCCGCCGCTCAAGCGCCTGCTGGTCAACAGCGTCATCAAGTACGTGAAGAAGATGGTCCCGGCGTTTCACTTGCCCAAGGCCATCAAGTTCAATGACGTGCTGAGCAAGGGCCATGGCCAGCCAGTGGCTGAGGCCAACCCGGCCAGCAGCGACGTTGCCGTGCTGCAATACACCGGCGGCACCACCGGCGTGGCCAAGGGCGCGATGCTGACCCATCGCAACCTGGTGGCGAACATGCTGCAGTGCAAGGCGCTGATGGGCTCCAACCTCAACGAAGGTTGCGAGATCCTGATCACTCCGCTGCCGCTGTACCACATCTATGCCTTCACCTTTCACTGCATGGCGATGATGCTGATTGGCAACCACAACATCCTTATCAGCAACCCGCGCGACCTGACGGCGATGGTCAAGGAACTGTCGAAGTGGAAGTTCAGCGGTTTCGTCGGCCTGAACACGCTGTTCGTCGCGTTGTGCAACAACGAAGCGTTCCGCAAGCTGGATTTCTCGAATCTGAAAATCACCCTGTCTGGCGGCATGGCCTTGCAGCTGGCTGCGGCTGAACGCTGGAAAGCGGTCACCGGTTGCCCGATCTGCGAAGGTTACGGCATGACCGAAACCAGCCCGGTGGCCACGGTGAACCCGAGCCAGAACATCCAGATCGGCACCATCGGTATTCCGGTGCCATCGACCCTGTGCAAAGTCATCGACGATGCCGGTGTTGAACAGCCGTTGGGCGCCATCGGTGAACTGTGTGTGAAAGGTCCGCAAGTCATGAAGGGCTACTGGCAGCGTCAGGACGCCACCGATGAAATCCTCGACAGCGAAGGCTGGTTGAAGACCGGTGACATTGCGCTGATCCAGCCTGACGGTTACATGCGTATTGTCGATCGCAAGAAAGACATGATCCTGGTGTCCGGTTTCAACGTGTACCCGAACGAACTGGAAGATGTGTTGGCGACCCTGCCGGGCGTGCTGCAATGCGCGGCCATCGGTGTGCCGGACGAGAAGTCGGGTGAGGCGATCAAGATTTTCATCGTCGTCAAACCGGGTGTGACCCTGACCAAGGAACAGGTGATGGAGCACATGCGCGCCAACGTTACCGGCTACAAGGTACCGAAAGCCGTGGAGTTCCGCGACGCGCTGCCAACCACCAACGTTGGCAAGATCCTGCGCCGCGAACTGCGCGACGAAGAGCTGAAGAAACTGGGCGTGAAGAAAGTCAGCGCCTAGTCAAACAAAAGCCCCGCAGATGCGGGGCTTCTTGTTTAAAGCGATATAAGAATGCTTTTGTGGCGAGGGGGCTTGCTCCCGTTCGGCTGCGCAGCAGTCGTAAAAGCTGTCATCGGGTGAATCGAGGTGCCTGATTTGGGGGCGCTGCGCACCCCAGCGGGAGCAAGCTCCCTCGCCACAATAGTTCTCAGTACAGCGGGTGGTTACTGGCGGAACTGCGCGAAATTGACGTTGGTACCGGCCGGGCGCATGTCTTGCAGGTAGGAGTCCTTGTCGGCGCTCAGTTCCAGGCTCAGGGCTGCCTTGCGCTTGCCTTGGTTGCGCACCACCAGGCCTTCCAGCTTCTCGCGCAGGAACACCGTCGGCACTTTCAAGTGCAGCAGTTCGTCGGTATCCGGGGTGTGCATCAGCAAGTGAATCCATTCGTACTGACCAACGGCCAGCCGCGCGACCGGAATATCGAACCAGAAGATATTGCGGTTGCGGTTCAATTCGGTGAAATGGCAGTTGTTGACGCCAAGCACAGCACCGCCGAGTTCCTGGTTTCTGCGGGCAATGGCCAGTTTTTTATCGAGTTTCATAACGTTCCTACGGGATTGGATCTTCAGCGCCATGGCCTGAATACGTTGCGCATTCTCGGGGCAAAGCCTGCAAACATAAAGCCTAACCTGCGAAATCTCCGGTTAATAAATAAATGAAACTCCGCGCAAAGGCCCCCGGTCAATCCTTGTGTAACCACTTTCCCCGTTGAAATGTTCACAGGAGAACTGCCATGAGCAGCACTGGCGATAAAGTTAAAGGTATGGCAAACGAAGCGGCCGGCAACGTCAAGCAAGGCGTCGGCAAGGCCACCGGTAACGAAAAACTGCGCTCCGAAGGCGTGGCGCAGGAGAGGAAAGGCGAAAACCAGCAAGCAGTCGGCAAAATCAAGGATGCTCTTAAAAAAGGCATCGACAAGGCATAATCCGGGCTTTGACGAGTAACAGAAACGGCCATCCGCGGATGGCCGTTTCTGTGTCAGCTTGAACTTGAGCAAGGAAATTGTTTCAAAGTCGCCAAGTACGCTACTTTGTTGTAGAAAACGGCCCCTGAGTCGCCATGACTTCAACCTTTTTGCGGCGAAAGGAGACGCTAATGTTTTTTCCGACCATGAAAGGTTTGCCCCTGCATCGGGTGATGATGCGCACGGTCACCGAGTTCGTCGACGATGAGATGTCGACCTATGCCTCGGCGCTGGCCTATCAGATGCTGTTCTCGCTGTTCCCTTTCATCCTGTTCCTGATCGCCCTGATCGGTTTTCTGCACTTGCCGGACTTCTTCTCCTGGCTGCGCCTGCAATCGGAACTGGTCCTGCCCCCCCAGGCGCTGGAACAGGTGAACCCGGTGATCGACCAGCTCCAGCAATCCAAGGGCGGCTTGCTCTCGGTGGGTATCGTGATTGCCCTGTGGACCGCATCTGCCGGTGTGCGGCTGATGATGAGCGCGATGAACGCCGCGTACGATGTGGTCGAGCGCCGTCCGATCTGGAAGCGCTTTCCGCTGTCGATTTTCTACACCATCGGCATCGCCGGCATGCTGCTGATCGCCGCAGCGCTGATGGTGCTCGGGCCGCAGGTGATGAGCTGGATCGCCGCGCAAGTGGGCCTCGAAGATTTCATTGTGACCGTCTGGACCATCGTCCGCTGGCCGGTGGTGGTGATTCTGCTGATGATGGCGGTGGCGCTGATTTACTACGTCATGCCCGACGTCAAACAAGAGTTTCGCTTCATCACCCCAGGTGCGGTGTTGTCCGTGGTGGTCTGGATCATCGCTTCGCTGGGCTTCGGCCTCTACGTCAAAACCTTCGCCAACTACAACGCCATGTATGGCAGTATCGGCGCGATCATCGTGTTGTTGCTGTACTTCTATATTTCCGCCGCGGTGCTGTTGCTCGGCGCGGAAATGAACGCGGTGATCGAGCACATGTCATCCGAAAACAAGAAACACGGCGAAAACGTGCCCGAAGAACCCAAACACCACGTTTCGGGATTGGGGCGCGACCACTCAATCAAGCCGACCACTGACGAAGCCCTGAAATGATCCGTGAAATTCTGAAAATGGGCGATGAACGCCTGCTGCGTATTGCCCCACCGGTACCGGCAGAGATGTTCGACAGCCCCGAGTTGTGGCAACTGATCGACGACATGTTCCAGACCATGGAAAGCGTCGGCGGAGTTGGCCTGGCCGCGCCGCAGATCGGTGTCGACCTGCAACTGGTGATCTTTGGTTTCGAACACAGCGAACGCTATCCGGACGCCGAAGCGGTGCCGCAGACGATTCTGATCAATCCGCTGATCACGCCATTAAGCCCGACCCTCGAAGAGGGGGTCGAAGGCTGCCTGTCGGTGCCGGGCTTGCGCGGCGCGGTGGATCGTTATCAGCAGATTCGCTATGAAGGCTTCGATCCCAAGGGCGAGCCGATCGTACGCATTGCCTCGGGATTTCATGCGCGGGTGGTGCAGCATGAGTGCGATCACCTGATCGGCCGGCTATACCCATCGCGCATCAGTGATTTCAGCAAATTCGGGTTTACCGAGGTGATGTTCCCGGATCTCGATCCTGCAGCGGACGATTAAATCGCTAAAAGATCGCAGCCTTCGGCAGCTCCTACGGGTGTACACAAAACCCTGTAGGAGCTGCCGAAGGCTGCGATCTTTTGATCTTCTAACCAGGTTGCAAACCCATCGCAATCATCGGTTTGCTCCGCGCATAACGGCTCAACCGTTCAGCCATGGCGTAGGGCAGAAGCGGGTCGAAGGTAAAACCGCGGCGCTCATAAAAGCCACGCAAATCCGGATGGCAGAACAACCAGACCGGCTCTTTGAGGTGCTTGATGGCGTGGGCGATCAACGTCGCGGCGATCCCTTGCTCGCGACAGCTCGGGGCGACGAACAACCCGGTCAGCCAATGCCCGCCGGCCACTGGTCGCAAACATAACGCCGCAATGATCTCATCGCGTTTTGCGACCCACAGGCGAGCGTCGCGAACCGCTTTCATCGACGACTGGTGGGCGCGGTAAAACTTGTTCATCAACGGCCATAACGGCTCGTCGAGCAAGGTGTACTGGGTGTTGGGCATGGGCCTGGACTGTCAGTGCGCAAAGCGGGTGATTATAAAAGAACGCCGGTGCAGAGATAGGTGTATACCTGATCTCACGTCCCGTATGAGTGGAGTATGTATCATGGCCAAAGGCATGGATTCAAAGAAAGCGGCAAAGAAAAAACCGGCTAAAACCGCCGATGAAAAACGTGCGGACAAGAAGGCCAAGAAGGTGGGTGTGTTCGGCCACTGATCCCGCGTCAAAGGAGCCCGAGTTCTCGGGCTCCTTGTTTTTCAGTCCTATCGATATAACCAGATAATCTGCAAGAAATCCCTGCGCCGTTGCACAGAGGGGGACTGGTTCCCGTTCTGAGCAAAGCCATGCCCCATTATTTTGATGCTGCCCACCGTGAAGAAATCGAAACCCTGCGCCAACGCCTGACTGCTCGCACCGAGTGGCCAACCTGGCTGCTGTTGATCGGCGTGTACGTCGGCTGGTTCAGCATTGTCCTGGGCAGCGCCCGATTGGGGCTCTGGTGGAGCACGTTGCTGCTGATTCCACTGTTGGTGTTGTGGTTGTCGGTGCAGCACGAATTGCTGCACGGCCATCCCACCCGTTGGCAAATGCTGAACAAAGTCCTCGGTTATGCGCCGTTCGCGGTCTGGTATCCCTACACCTTGTACCGCGACAGTCATTTGTTGCATCACCGTGATGAAGACCTGACCGTGCCTGGTCGCGATCCGGAAAGCCGTTACCTGAGCGCTGAACAGTGGCAGCGTCGTTCGCCGTTCGAACAAAGCCTGCACTGGCTGAACAAAACCGTGCTCGGGCGCTTTGTCCTCGGTGCGCCACTGGCCTTGTTGGCGCTGGCCCGGGAAGAGCTGCAACGGCTAAAAGCGGGTGAGCGCCAGGCCTGGTTGATGTGGCTGACCCACGGTGCGCTGACGCTGCTGATGCTGACGTTCATCGCGCGCTATAGCGTGCTGCCGGTCTGGCATTACCTGTTGCTGATCAGCGTGCCGGCGCTGTCGATTGCGATGATCCGCTCCTACTATGAACACCGTCCCCACATGCAACCCGAGCAACGCACTGTCATCAATGAAGCGGCATGGCCGTGGCGCTGGCTGTTCCTGAATCTCAACTTGCACCTGGTGCACCACGACTTGCCGGGTCTGCCCTGGTACGACCTGCCGCGGGCCTATCGTGCGCGCCGCGAGCAATGGCTGACGCGTAGTGGCGGGTTTCTGGTGCAGGGGTATGCTCAGTTGGTGCGCGAGCATGGGGTGAGGGCGATCGACAGTCCGCGGCATCCTTTTAGTTGATGCATGGCCACCATTGAATCCTGTGGGAGCGGGCTTGCCCGCGATTGCTATTTCACATCCAACACACCGGGTGACTGGTCCGGCGCTATCGCGGGCAAGCCCGCTCCCACAGGGTTATTTGTTGCTTAGAGGGTTTCAATGGCACAACACCTCGCTGAACTACTGATGTACGTCGCTCCCGAGTCGATTCGCCAAGCCAACGAGCGTTGGCTGGTGCGGATTCTCGAACAGCTCGGCAGCACTCGCCTCGATGCCGAAGGGCTGTCGCTGATGGACCTCTGGCTGTCCCCGCACCTGCTGTTGACCCAGACTTGCGGCTATCCCTTGATGACGGCTTTACGCGGTCGTGTCCGGGTTATCGGCCGTCCTCGTTACGAACTCCCGGACAGCAACGACGGTAACCATTGCAGCCTGTTATTGACTCGCGCCGACGATCCTCGATGGACCTTGTCAGCCTTGCGAGGCAGTCGCGGTGTGATCAACGGCGAAGACTCCAACAGTGGCATGAACCTGTTGCGTCACCGACTGGCGCCACTGCACCGCGACGGGGAGTTTTTTGCCACCGTCGCCATCAGCGGCAGCCATCGCGAAAGCCTGCGTTGGTTGCGTGATGACCTGGCGGACCTGGCCGCCATCGATAGCGTGACCTTCGCCTATCTGGCGCAGCATGCCCAGGCGGAGGTCACGGGGCTGCGCGTGTTGGCACGTACAGCGTTCAGCCCGACGTTGCCCTACATCGCAGCCGCTGGCACCACCGATGAGCAGGCTGAACAGCTTCGACGGGTGATGAATCAGACGTTGAAGGAGCTGCCCGATGTCGCGGAAATCCTCGGCCTGCAAGAAGTGATGCCGGCCACCGAAAGCGACTATCAAGTCGTACTCGACTACCAGCAAGAAGCCGAAGCATTGGGCTATGGGCGGTTGCGTTGACTGAAGGATTGTTCGCGGGCAAGCCTCGCTCCTACAGTGTTTATATCGAGCCCATCATCGCGGATCGACTCGGTCCTGTAGGAGCGAGGCTTGCCCACGAAAGCGATGGCTTGATCGACCTATATCTTAAATTCAAAAATAGAATATAAAAATTCTGTTTTAGTATTATTAATGAATAAGACTCCTTGC
The DNA here is from genome assembly GCF_000282555.1 of Pseudomonas sp. GM102. Taxonomy (NCBI): domain Bacteria; kingdom Pseudomonadati; phylum Pseudomonadota; class Gammaproteobacteria; order Pseudomonadales; family Pseudomonadaceae; genus Pseudomonas; species Pseudomonas sp. GM102. The sequence goes on from NZ_AKJB01000068.1 coordinate 26,319, forward strand.
TAGGATCGCGCCACCGGATCACCGGACATTCAGCGACCCCTAACCCATGGAGCCTCTATGTCCGGCGCCGACCTTTCCCATCGCAACGATGTGGGCGGATTGTTCCGCGCCCACTACGCCTGGCTGTGCACACGGCTACGCCGATATCTGGGGGCCAGTCCCAGCGTCGAAGACATCGCTGCCGAGACCTTCGTACAGTTGCTCGAATCGCCAGGCCTGACGCCCATTCGCGAACCTCGCGCCTTGCTCACCACCATTGCCCATCGGTTGATTTATCAGCTGTGGCGTCGTCGCGATCTGGAACGCCAGCACCTCGATCAGCTATCGCCGATTGACCCGCTCGGCGGACCATCGCCTGAAGACCTGGCGCAGTTTTCCCAGACCCTGACGCGCCTTGATCGGACCCTCGACCGCCTGCCGGGCAAGGTCAGGGCAACGTTTCTGTTGTCGCGAATCGATGGCCTGACCTACCCACAAATCGCCGCCGAACTGGGCATTTCCCAGCGTTCGGTCAGCGTCTACATGACCCGCTCCCAGGCACTGTGCGCCCAGCACAGCGCCAACGAACCCTTGAACCGACCACCCCTGACCCAGAGGTCCGCATGAGATCGATCAAAACCCTGCTCGGCAGTTCGCTGCTGGCCCTGAGCCTTGTGGCTGGGCACGCTCCGGCCGCAGAAAAAACCACGCCCATCCACTTCGGTGACATCACCTGGGAAAGTGGCAGCCTGATCACCGAGATCCTGCGGTTGATCGTCGAGAAAGGTTACGGCTACCCGACTGACACTTTGCCGGGCAGTACCGTCAGCCTCGAAGCCGCGTTGGCCAAGAACGACATTCAAGTGATTGGCGAAGAGTGGGCGGGGCGCAGTCCGGCCTGGGTCAAGGCGGCATCGGAGGGCAAAGTGTTTGGTTTGGGCGACACGGTCAAAGGCGCCACCGAAGGTTGGTGGGTGCCGGAATATGTGATCAAGGGCGACCCGGAACGCGGCATTAAACCTTTGGCGCCGGAGCTGAGATCCGTCGCCGACCTGGCGCGCTACAAGGACGTGTTCCGTGACCCGGAAGACCCAAGTCGCGGACGCTTCCTCAACAGCCCGACCGGCTGGACGTCGGAGATCGTCAACAGCCAGAAACTCAAGGCTTATGACCTGACTGCCAGCTACGTCAACTTCCGCACCGGTTCCGGCGCGGCGCTGGATGCCGAGGTCGCTTCATCGATCCGCCGTGGCAAACCGGTGCTGTTTTACTACTGGTCGCCAACGCCACTGTTGGGTCGCTTCAAACTGGTGAAACTCGAAGAGCCGCCATTCGACGCGCAAGCCTGGAAAACCCTGGCCGATGCCAACAACCCGAACCCCAAGGGCACGCGATCGATGCCGGCCAGCCTGGCCATCGGTGTGTCGGCACCGTTCAAGGCGCAGTACCCGGACCTGGTGGCGTTCTTCGAAAAAGTCGATTTGCCAATTGATCTGCTAAACCAGACCCTTGGGCAGATGAGCGAAAAACGCCAGCAACCGCGTCAGGTGGCCGAAGCGTTTTTGCGCGATCAGCCGCAGGTGTGGAAGAGTTGGGTGCCGGGGGAGGTGGCTACGAAGGTGAATTCGAGTTTGTAGTTCAGCGGTGTTTGATCGATAGCTATCGCGGGCAAGCCCCGCTCCCACACTGGATCTTCGGTGTTCACAAATCCTGTGGGAGCGGGCTTGCCCGCGAAGCGATCTAAAGCCTTACGCCAACTCCACAGCCAACGCCGCTTTCACGGCTGGCCGCTGACCAATCCGTACCTGAAACCGCGCCAACGCCGGCCATTGATCCAGATCGATGCCAAACACCTGCGTCCAGCGCAACACCGTAAACAGATACGCATCAGCAATACTGAATCCGCTAGCCATCAAGTAATTCTGCCCCTCCAGCGTCTGACTCAACACGACAAAACGCTTGAACAACTTCTCTTTGATGAGCGCTTTCACATCATCCGGAAACTGCGAATTGAACAGCCAACCCAGCCCGCCATGAATCTCGGTCGAAACGAAATTCAGCCATTCCAGCAAACGCACCCGCTCGAACGTCCCGTTCTCCGCTGCCAGGTTGGCCTCGGGCCGCAAGTCCGCCAGGTATTGCAGGATCGCCGGGCCTTCGGTCAGCACATCACCGTTATCCAGCTGCAACGCCGCGACGTAACCTTTGGGGTTTATGGCGAGGAAATCATCGCCTGAGGCGGTTTGCTTGGTGCTGTTGTCGACGCGGACCAGCTCGAACGGCAGATCCAGTTCGCGCAGCACGATGTGCGGCGCCAATGAGCAGGCTTGCGGGGCGTAATACAACTTCATGGGCAGGGCTCTGGTTGCGGGTTTGCGCCAGTGTCATAGTGCGCGGCACTCTCGGTAAAATTAATCTTTCAGAACACTGCCATTAGGAAAGCTACTGCCATGATGAACCTGATGCATTGGCGAATGGTGGTGGCGGTGGCCGATACCGGCAACATCACCCGGGCCGCCGAGCGGGTCGGGATCACCCAGTCCGGTGCCAGTCAGGCGCTGGCACTGATCGAAGAAACCCTGGGCGTTCAACTGTTCAGCCGGGAAAACCGTCAGACCTTGCCGACCGCCATCGGCTTGCCTGTGATCGAACAGGCGCGAACCATGCTCGGCGCCCTCGAGAACATTCGCAGTACCGTCGACGCCACTAAAGATATCCAGCGCGGGACGATTCGCCTGGCCAGTTTTCCGTTGGTGCTGGCGACCTTTCTGCCGCCGCTGCTGCGCCAGTTGAATCGGCTGTATCCCGGCATTCAAGTGGTGGCACTGGAGGTCAGCGACGATGAAGTGGAAACATTGCTCAGTACCGGGCTGGTGGATGTCGGCGTGGTGTTGAACCCCGCACCCGCGCGCAATGCCGGTCGTTTGGGACGTGATGCCTGGGTGGCGGTGCTGCCCGGTGGTCACCCCTTGGCGCGCCGCTCGAATGAAGAGGGTGTTTCATTGGCTGAACTGGCGGAGCAACCCTTTGTGCTGGCCACGGGCGGTTGTTCGACCAATGCCCGCAGCCTGGCCGCCGACGCCGGGCTGCAACTGCTGGATGTGCGAGCCGAGGTGCGAGAGTGGAGCAGTGCGTTCACCCTGGTGCGAGAAAACATCGGTGTGACTTTGGTGCCGGAAATGACTCTGCCGGGCAATCGTCAGGGGTTGCGAGTAGTGCCGGTGAGGCCGCGTATCGAGCGGGAATTTGCCTTGGTGGTTGCGCCGCATAAAGAGCCTTCGGCGGCGGTGCGGGTGTTGTTGGGGATGCTGGCGGTGCATCAGTTATCGGCTGACTCGTCCGTGAACTAAAAAAGGGTCCGTTAATGGGACCCTTTAGCGCTTTTCGATGCAGGTTAACGGCTATTACTCGACGAAGTATTTACAATCAAAAGTGCCCTTCATCTGTCTTGTAAACCCGTCAAGTTCGAAGGTGCCATCGAAGTTGCCATCCTGCTGACGCTGACTGTTGCTCACCGTCACATGCGCTGTTCCTGTCACCTGGATAAGTCTTTCGCCATTGTTATATTCGAGTCTCGAAGGCTCCTCCGGTCCCACCTTAAAGTCATGAGGGCCCACCGGCAGGTTTTCCTTGTAAGTCATCTGAACGAATTTTTTCGATTCGGAGGCTTGAACAGCATTAGGCGCTATCTGGATTTTGTCTGTATCAAAGTCTGGACCCGCCGGTTCTCCATCCTCGAAAGAAAATTTGACGTTCATTTTTCCCACAAATAGATCTGTGCTCATGTTGAACTCCTGTTCTACGTGATAAATGTGCGGTGAACTCGCATTGGTTCACCCGGATCATTAAACAAATCGAATGGGAGCACAGCTACTGTCATATCTGACAGTACGAGCGTTTTCTGGATGGACGGTAGAGGGTAGTGCGAAGGGGATGGGCCAACGGTCAACTGTTGCCATTGGGCGGCAGAGGTCGACCGCCCATTCAAAAGCGAGGCCAGGTAAGTCGTTTAGGTGAAATTAAGGCACGCCATTGCAAGCATGCGCCATAAACCCCGGCCGCAACGCCAGCCGCCGGCAATAGGCGTCGACGGCGGGGTAGTTCGGGCGCTCCATCGGGGTCATCCGCCAGCGGTTGACCGACAATCCGATGAGGATATCGGCCAGTGTGAACTGCGGTCCGGCGACATATGCACCGGTCGCTGCGAGTTGCTCTTCGAGAATGCCCATTTTCGCGTTCCAGCCGCGAATGCCATCAGCAATCCGCTGCGAGTCCTGGAAGTTCGGCAATTGCCGGACCAGCGCAAAAAATGCGTAGCCCCACGACGGATTGAGCTCGGTGGCTTGCCAGTCCATCCACTGCTCCACGCGAGCGCGGGCCGCCGGTTCGATAGGCAACAGGTCAGTGTTCTGGTGTTTACCGGCCAGGTACCGGCAAATGGTATTGGACTCCCACAGCACGCCGGCTTCGTCGATGAGCACCGGCACCTGTGCGTTGGGGTTGAGCTGGAGAAATTCCGGGCTCTGGGTTGATGCGAAGCCGCTGCCCCAGTCTTCGCGTTCGTAGGAAACACCCAGTTCGTCGCAGGTCCACAGGACTTTTCTGACGTTGATTGACGAGGCCCTACCCAAAATCTTCAGCGTATGTCCCATTGAGCTACTCCGTTTGCTGTTCCAGGTATCGGGAATCTAGCACGCGGAGCATGGGAATGGTCGTGCGTCAGGTGCTCTCGCGCACCTTCAATTCAAACCCCATATCCTGTACCGGTTTGGTCACTGAATTGCCGGCCAGCAAGGTCAGCATCAGCTCCGCGGAGCGACGGCCAATGGCTTCTCGTGGAGTGCTGATGCTGCTCAGGCGCGGCACCATGTGCTCAGATGCCGGCAGGTCGTTGAATCCGAGAATCGCCACTTGTTCGGGGATCTTGATCCCGCAGCGCAACGCTTCGAGCAACGCGCCCTGGGCCAGGTCGTCGTTGCCGAAGAAAATCGCATCGACGTCTGGATGGGTAGCGAGCAGTTGCAGGAACAATTCGCCGCCCAGACCCACCGACGAGGCTCGTGGGGTCAGCACTTCCAGGGCCGGATCATACAAACCGGCCTTTTGCAGCGCGCGACGGAAACCTTCGCCGCGTAACAGCGTGCGCTGGTCCAGTTGCGCGCCGATGTAGGCCAGGCGTTTGCGACCGCGTGACAGCAAATGCCCGGCAGCGGTTTCGCCGGCAGCGACTTGCGAAAAGCCGACGCAATTGAGCCCGGCCGCGCTGTCCAGTTCCATCATGTAGACGCAGGGAATGTTGCTGGCCTCGATCATTCGCCGCGAACTTTCGGTGCGGTCGAAACCGGTCAGTAACAGACCGCGAGGCTGATAAGCCATGTAATTGCGCAGCAGGTTTTCTTCTTCATCACGCGAGTAATGGAAGTTGCCGATAAGCACTTCGAAGCCCTTTGGTCGCAAAACCTGATGAATGGCTTCCAGCGTGTCGATGAACAGCAGGTTGGATAATGACGGCACCAAAACCACGACGGAATGGCTCTGGGCCGAGGCCAGGGCGCGGGCGGCGGGGTTGACCACGTAGTTCAGGTCGAGGGCGGCCTTCTGGACTTTTTCCACCAGTTCGGTGGCCACCGTGCTGACGCCGCGCAGGGCGCGGGACGCTGTAATCGGGCTGACACCGGCCAAGCGCGCGACTTCGTTGAGGGTAGGGCGGCCAGTGGTGCGAGTATTTTTATCGTTTTTAGGGGTATTCATCGGACGGCTTGCCAAACAAAATTCAAGGCACTAAGGTAGCGCTGTCTCGATGCAGCTGCAAATGCGTGAACGAGGTTTGCCTGATCCTCGCTTTTTTGGCATCGAGAACGAACATGCTGCAACCCACAAAAATGACAAGAAGGCGTCGGCAACTTCTGCTTTTGCACTAGAGTTCTACGTCGCAAAGGTAGCGCTGTCTGCGCGCTGAGGTGTTACATGAATCATCCCATCACCGCCCTGGTCATCATGGGCGTTGCCGGTTGCGGCAAGACGTGCGTCAGCCAGTCCCTGTGCCAGCTTAGCGGCGCGACCGCCATTGAAGGCGACACTTTCCACCCTGCCGCCAATATCGAAAAGATGAGCGCGGGTATCCCCCTGAACGATGAAGACCGTGCCGGCTGGCTCGACAGCCTGTGCGATGAACTGCGCCGCGTTGATGCCAAAGGCGAGCGCCCGGTGCTGACCTGTTCGGCCCTCAAACACAGTTACCGCGAACGCTTGCGCAGTGCCTTGCCGGGCCTGGGCTTCGTTTTCCTTGAGCTGACCCCCGAAGTCGCCGCCGATCGTGTGTCCCATCGACCGGGTCACTTCATGCCGTCGACCTTGATCGACAGCCAGTTCGCCACACTTGAATCGCCCGTTGGTGAGCCCCTGACCCTGGCTCTGGATGCGTCCAGCCACAGCGTCGATGAGTTGGCGAAGCAGGCTCATGCCTGGTGGCTCGATCATGGCTTGAAACTCGCCAGTTGAGTTTTTCTCCAAGAGATAGCGCTGTCCTGACGGCTTTTGAATAACCGCTTACATAACAACAACAAACAACGGAGACACCCCCCATGTTTGGCATGTCCCACGAGTCATTCCTGCTGCTAGACGCAGTGGTCACAGTGATCGGGCTTATCGTCCTGATCACCAAGTTCAAGTTGCACCCATTCCTCGCACTGATCATCGCCGCCGCCTTCCTCGGGCTGACGTCCGGCATGCCGATCGGCACCATCATCAAGGCGTTCCAGGATGGCTTCGGTGGGGTACTCGGTTTCGTCGGCATCATCCTGGCGCTGGGCACGATGCTCGGCAAAATGATGGCCGAATCAGGCGGTGCGGATCAGATTGCGCAGACGTTGATCCGCGCCTTCGGCAAGGACAAGGTGCAGTGGGCCATGATGTTCGCCGCGTTCCTGGTCGGCATTCCACTGTTCTTCGAAATCGGCTTCGTGCTGCTGATTCCGCTGGTGTTCATCGTGGCCCGTCGCACTGGCGTGTCGATCATTAAGATCGGTATCCCGCTGCTGGCCGGTCTGTCCGCGGTACACGGCCTGGTGCCGCCGCACCCGGGTCCGCTGCTGGCCATCGGCGTGTTCGGTGCCGACATCGGTAAAACCATTCTGTACGGCCTGATCGTTGCACTGCCAACGGCCATCATCGCTGGCCCGATCTTCGGTACGTTCATTGCCAAGCACATTCCCGGTCATCCGAACCAGGAGCTGGTGGATCAACTATCGCGCGAAACGGATTCGGCTGAACTGCCGAGCTTTGGCATCACTCTGGTGACCGTGCTGCTGCCGGTGTTCCTGATGCTGCTCAAGACATTTGCCGACGTGGTGCTGCCCGATGGCAACATCTTCCGCGCGTTCATGGACCTGATCGGTCACCCGATTTCGGCGTTGCTGCTGGCATTGCTGCTGTCGCTGTATACCTTCGGCTACAAGCAGGGCATCGGTTCCAGCCAAATGATGAAATGGCTCGATGCAAGCCTTGCGCCGACCGCCGCCATCATTCTGATCATCGGTGCCGGTGGGGGCTTCAAGCAGATGCTGGTGACCAGCGGTGTGGGCGATGTGATCGGCCACATGGCGGTGAACGCACAGATCTCGCCGATCCTGCTGGCCTGGCTGGTGGCGGCGGTGATTCGCATCGCAACCGGTTCGGCGACCGTGGCGACCATTACTGGCGCGGGCATCGTGGTGCCGGTGGTGGGGATGATTCCGGGCGTGAACCGTGAGCTGCTGGTACTGGCCACCGGTGCCGGTTCGTTGATCCTGTCCCACGTCAACGACGCCGGTTTCTGGCTGGTGAAGCAGTACTTCAACATGACCGTGGCGGAAACCTTCAAGACCTGGACCGCGATGGAAACCATCCTGTCCGTGGTGGGCCTGGGCTTCATCCTGCTGTTGTCGTTGTTCGTTTAAACACACTGCATTGATCGTTCCCATGCTCCGCGTGGGAATGCCGCCATGGACGCTCTGCGTCCACTGTGACGCGGAGCGTCACGGGATGCATTCCCACGCAGAGCGTGGGAACGATCAGGCACAAAAAAACCGCATCGCTGCGGTTTTTTTGTGTCTGCTTGATAAATCAGGCGTTGGCTTTCTGAACCAACCCATCCGCCCGGAACATCCCGCGAATCCCGCGTACTGCCTGACGAATCCGGTCCTGGTTTTCGATCAACGCGAAGCGCACATGATCATCCCCATACTCGCCAAATCCCACGCCCGGCGAGACACAGACCTTTGCTTCGGCCAGCAGTTTCTTGGCGAATTCCAGCGAACCCATGTGTGCGTAAGCCTCGGGAATCTTGGCCCAGACGTACATCGACGCTTTCGGGTTTTCGACCATCCAGCCCAGTTCATGTAGGCCTTTGACCAGCACGTTGCGACGCTGCCGATACTGATCGGCAATGTCTTTGACGCACTGCTGATCGCCTTCCAGTGCCGCAATGGCCGCGACCTGCAGCGGGGTGAACGTGCCGTAGTCGTGGTAGCTCTTGATCCGCGCCAGTGCGTTGACCAGCTCCGGGTTGCCGACCATGAAACCGATGCGCCAGCCGGCCATGTTGTAGCTCTTGGACAGGGTGAAAAACTCCACCGCGATGTCCTTGGCGCCAGGCACTTGCATGATCGACGGGGCTTTCCAGCCGTCGTAGACGATGTCGGCATAGGCCAGGTCGTGCACCACCAAAACGTCGTATTGCTTGGCGAGGGCGATCACTCGCTCGAAGAAGTCCAGCTCCACGCACTGGGCGGTGGGGTTGGACGGGAAACCGAGGATCATCATTTTCGGTTTCGGGATCGAGCCGCGAATTGCCCGTTCCAGCTCGGCGAAGAAATCCACGCCAGGAATCAGCGGCACCGAACGCACCTGGGCGCCGGCAATCACGGCACCGTAGATGTGGATCGGGTAGCTGGGGTTTGGCACCAGCACGGTGTCGCCCTGATCGAGGGTGGCCAGCATCAAATGCGCCAGACCTTCCTTGGAGCCGATGGTGACGATGGCTTCGGTTTCCGGGTCAATATCGACCGCGTAGCGATCCTTGTACCAATTGGAAATTGCCCGGCGCAGGCGCGGAATCCCTTTGGACGTGGAGTAACCGTGGGTGTCTTCACGCTGGGCAACGGTGACGAGTTTTTCGACGATGTGCGGCGGCGTGGCGCCGTCGGGGTTGCCCATGCTCAAGTCGATGATGTCTTCGCCACGACGACGGGCGGCCATCTTCAGCTCGGCAGTGATGTTGAAAACGTAAGGGGGGAGTCGATCTATGCGCGCAAAGCGGCGCGGCGAACCTTGTTCGGCCATTGTTGCCTCGGATAACGTAAGCGCCCGGAACCGTCCGAGCGACGCTGGCCACTGCGGTGGCCTGTACGGAATGTAAGGGTAGCTGTGGCAGACTGTCCAGCGTCTATGTAAACAAATTTTGCGAAGGAAATCGGTTGATGGAGTTTACCAGCGGCTTTTTGCTGAGCCTTTCGCTGTGCCTGGACATCGGCGTGGCCAATATCGCGATGATCACGCTGGCGATGCAGCGCGGCTATTTTCAAGGCTTTGCCCTGGGGCTGGGGACGTGTGTCGGCGACTTGATTTACGCGGTGCTGGCATTGGCCGGCATGACCGTATTGCTGCAGTACGAAACCGTGCGCTGGGTGTTGTGGATCGGCGGCTCGGCGCTGTTGGTGTATTTCGCGGCGAAGATGATCTATTCGGCCATTCATCATGAAGCGCTGTTGGCGCAAACCCCGGAAGTGGGGCACAACTCGCACCGTCGTGAGTTTTTCCGCGGGATTTTTCTCGCCATGTCATCGCCCAGTGCCATTCTCTGGTTCGCCGCGGTGGGCGGCACACTGATTGCCCGTTCCGGCGGTGGTGGCGCGCTCAGTTCGGCGCTGTTTCTCGGCGGTTTCTTGTGCGCCGGGGTGCTCTGGTGTGTTGGTCTGTGCTTCGCTGCGAGCCACGGCGGCAAATTGCTCGGTGACAAACTACTGCGTTATTCCTACATGGCATCGGCAGCGATCTTCTGTTATTTCGCGGTCTACGTGATCCTATCGGGTTATAACGAGTTCATCAGTCCAGGCGCCATCGAACAGTTGCACGCACTGTAATTTGGCGAATCGGGTTTGGCTTCTATACTCCCAGCCGAACCCACCTTTTGTACCAGGAGTTGAGTCATGGATGAGCAAACAGGCGTCGAAACGGCCGAACCACGCTTCGAAAACGGGCACTTCATGCTCATCGCAGGGCTTGGCGGACGATTTACCCAAGAGACGGCCCCAAAGCAGATTCCCAAGCTGTGGGAAAAATTCGTCCCCCACCTTGGCAATGTGCCTGGCCAACAGGGCGAAGTGACCTACGGTGTTTGCTGTAATCCCGACGGCAAGGGTGGTTTTGAATACATCGCCGGCGTTGAGATCAGCAAGCTCGACGACCTGCCCGAGAAATACCGCTGGATCGAAGTTCAGCCTCAGAAATATGCAGTGTTCGAACACAAAGGCTCTCTGGATACCTTGCCTCAGACCTTTCAATACATCTGGAAAACCTGGTTGCCGAAGTCCGGTCATGAAGCGGCGGACGCTCCGGATTTCGAACGCTACAGCGACGATTTCAACCCCAAGCTCAATACCGGCGTGCTGGAAATCTGGCTGCCGCTAAAAGTGTGATGATCGGGTCAAGCGGCGGATCGTCGGTCCGCCGCTCTGATCGATATCAACACCTTATTGATTTATGATCCCCAACCTTTCCCACGCCGATTCCGAGCTGCCATGAACACCGTCATCCGCCACGTCAGCCCCGCTGACCTGGACCGTTGCTATGCCATCGAAACCATTGCCTACGAAGGTGATGAAGCCGCCACCCGCGAGAAAATCGCCACCCGCATTGCCACCTGGCCCGAGGGCTTCATCGTTGCTGAAGTGGATGGCGTTGTAGCCGGTTTCATCAATTCCGGTGCTGCATTTGAGGTGGAGATGTCGGACGAAGCGTTCAAGGAGCTGATCGGCCACGACCCGGCCGGCCCGCATGTGGTGATCATGTCGGTGGTGGTGCATCCGGATTATCAAGGGCAGGGTTTGGCGAAACGCTTGATGGGTGAATTCATCCAGCGCATGCGCGCACTGAACAAGGCCAGCATTCATCTGATGTGCAAAGAGCGGCACATTGCGCTCTATGCCGGGTTTGGTTTTGCCTACATCAAGCCCTCGGCGTCCGACCATGGCGGGATGGCGTGGCATGAGATGGTGTTGACGCTGTAACCCGTGTGGGAGCGGGCTTGCTCGCGAAGGCGGTGTGACAGACAGCATTGATGCCAACTGACACACCGCCTTCGCGAGCAAGCCCGCTCCCACAAGGGCGTGTTGCCTCAATCGATTCCGACAAACCCGCCGGTCTGGTGCTGCCACAACCGCGCATACAAGCCGCCATGGGCCAGCAGTTCGGCGTGGCTGCCGGTTTCGGCGATCTTGCCGTTTTCCAGCACTACCAAGCGGTCCATTCGCGCGATGGTCGAGAGGCGGTGGGCGATGGCGATCACGGTCTTGCCCTGCATCAGGGTTTCGAGGCTTTCCTGGATCGCCGCTTCGACTTCCGAGTCCAGGGCCGAGGTGGCTTCGTCCATGATCAGGATCGGCGCGTCCTTGAGCAGGACCCGGGCGATGGCAATCCGCTGACGCTGGCCACCGGAGAGTTTCACGCCGCGTTCACCGACGTGAGCATCGAAACCGGTGCGGCCTTCGGAGTCCGACAGCAACGGGATGAATTCGTCGGCCCGGGCCTTGTGTACCGCTTCCCATAGTTCGGCGTCGGTAGCATCGGGTTTGCCGTACAACAAATTATCGCGGATCGAGCGGTGCAGCAGCGAAGTGTCCTGGGTGATCATGCCGATGCGTTCGCGCAGGCTTTCCTGGCCGACTTCGGCGATGTTCTGGCCATCAATGAGAATCCGCCCTCCCTGTACGTCATAGAGACGCAACAGCAGATTGACCAGCGTCGATTTGCCGGCACCGGACGGGCCGATCAGACCGATTTTCTCGCCCGGTTTGATGGTGAGGTTGAGGTCGCCGATGATCCCGCTTTTCTTGCCGTAGTGGAAATCGACGTGATCGAAACGCACCTCGCCACGCGCCACATTCAAAGGTTTGGCCTGCTCGCGATCGGTGACGCTGACCGGCTGGGAAATGGTCTGCAAACCGTCCTGAACCATGCCGATGTTTTCGAAAATGCCAGTGACCACCCACATGATCCAGCCAGACATGTTGACGATGCGGATCACCAGGCCAGTCGCGAGGGCGATGGCGCCCACCGTGATCAGAGATTGCGTCCACAGCCACAGCGCGAGGCCAGTGGTGCTGACGATCAGCAGGCCGTTCATGCTGGTGATGGCCACGTCCATGCTGGTCACCACACGGCCGGCCAGTTGGGCTTTTTCTGTTTGTTCCTTGATCGCTTCGCGGGCGTATTGCTGTTCGAAGTTGGTGTGGGCGAACAGCTTCAGGGTAGTGATGTTGGTGTAGCCATCGACGATTCGTCCCATGAGCTTGGAGCGCGCATCGGACGACACCACCGAGCGTTCCTTGACCCGTGGCACGAAGTAGTAGAGGGCGCCGATGAAGGCGGCGATCCAGGTCAGCAGCGGGATCATCAGGCGCCAGTCGGCTTCGGCGAACAGCACCAGCGAACTGATCGCGTAGATCAGCACGTGCCATAGCGCGTCCACCGCTTGCACAGCTGAATCGCGCAACGAGTTGCCGGTCTGCATGATGCGTTGGGCGATGCGCCCGGCAAAGTCGTTCTGGAAGAAATTGAGGCTCTGTTTGAGCACATAACTATGGTTCTGCCAGCGGATCAGGCTGGTCAGGCTCGGGCTCAAGGTCTGGTGCACCAGCAAGTCATGCAGGCCGACGAATAATGGGCGCAGGACCAGCGCAACCACCGCCATCCAGGCCAGTTCGATGCCGTGTTCCTTGAAAAAATTGACGTTGGGCGTGCCTTGGGCGAGGTCGATGATGCGGCTCAGGTAGCTGAACAGCGCCACTTCGATCAGCGCACCGAACAGGCCGACGATCAGCAGGACGGCGAAACTCGGCCAGACCTGCTTCAGGTAATAGGTATAGAAGGGGAGAACCCGATCCGGCGGAGCCGCCGTCGGTGCATCGCGGAAAATGTCGATCAGTTTTTCAAAACGGCGATAAAGCATCAGTTCTTCGCCCGCGCACGGGCTCTCCTTTAAACGATATGAGCGGCGCCGGAAGCACCGGCGGCCGCTCAAAACTCCCTGTCCAGCTTACTCTCAGTCGATGCGCTTGGCCGACTTGATGAAGACAGGGTCTGCCGGCACGTCTTTCATGCCGCTTTTGGTGGTGGTCTGGGAGTTGACGATGACATCGACCACGTCCATCCCTTTAACGACTTTACCGAACACGGCATAGCCGTCGCCCTGGTCCAGGAAGTCGTTGTCTTTGACGTTGATGAAGAACTGGCTGGTGGCCGAATCCGGGACGGAAGTACGGGCCATGGACAGCGTGCCACGCACGTTATGCAGGCCGTTTTTGGATTCGTTCTTGATTGGCGCCTTGGTTTCTTTTTGCTGCATCTGTTGAGTGAAACCGCCGCCCTGGACCATAAAGCCAGGAATCACACGGTGAAAAATCGTGTTGTTGTAGAAGCCGCTGTCGACGTACTCAAGGAAGTTCTTGGTACTGATCGGCGCCTTGACCGGGTCCAGTTCGATTTCGATCTGGCCGTTGGTGGTTTCCAGCAGCACGTGCGGCGCCTTGGCGGGCGTGGCGGCCATCAGGTTGGCGGCAAACAGAACGGAGCCGGCGACGAGGGCGATTTTTTTCAGCATAAGTCAGTGATCCTGAGTGGTGGTGTCGACTGCGGTGAGAAACTCGAGCAGTGTTTGGTTGAAGCGTTCGGGTTGATCCAGCGGGGTGGCGTGGCGCGAGTCGGCGATCACCACCAGCCGCGCATCAGGCAGCAGTTTTACATAGGTTTCCTTCAGCGCGACCGGGGTGTAGTCACGGTCGGCACTGACGATGAGGGTTGGACAGGACACTTTGGAAAGTCGTTCCTGAACCCCCCAGCCAACAATCGCATCGAAGCTGGCGAGATAAGCATGTTTGTCGTTTTTTGCCCAGCGCGCCGCTATTTTTTGTCGTAGCGAAGCTTGCTCGGGTTTGGGAAACAGCTTGGCGCCCAGAGCCTTGCCGATGGTGCCCATGCTCAGCGCGCGCATCAGGCTCCAACGCTTGAACCATTGCCAGTAATCGTTGCGGCTGCGCCGTTTGACCTCGGGCGCGCTGTTGACGATGCACAGGCTCTTGAGCAGTTGAGGCTGGTCCACCGCCAGTTGAAAAGCGATCATGCCCCCCATTGAAAGCCCGACAAGATGTGTAGGACCAAGATTCAAGTGTTCCATCAACGCGATCAGGTCGGCGCTGAACCCGGCGATGCTGTAGCGCTCGCGGGGTTTGTCGGAGCGCCCGTGGCCGCGCACATCCGCCACGATCACCCGATGGTGAGCCGAGAGCGCCGGGATCTGCATTTCCCAGTCCAGAGTGCTGGAACCTAGCCCGTGGACCAGTAGCAACGGCGTGCCGTGGCCATATTCCTCATAGTGCAGGTTGCAACCTTCATGTTCGAAATAGGCCATGGGTACACTCCGTGTCAGGCTTGTTCAGGGGCGGCGAAGGGCGCATCCAGCGGCGCGGTATCGAAGGTGCGCAGCAGTTCGATGAGAATCTGCGTGGCCGGGCCCAAGGGTTTGTCCTTGTTCGAATACAGAAAGAAGCTCGGGTTACGGCTGCCGCCCTGATCCAACGGTAGCACTTTGAGCGTGCCCTCCTTGAGTTCGCGCTCGATCATGTGCCGGGGCAGCCAGGCGAAGCCCAGGCCGCTGCTGACGAAGGTCGCGGCGGTGGCCAGGCTGCCGACGGTCCAGCGCTGCTCGGCGCCGAGCCAGCCGACGTCTCGCGGTTGTTGACGGCCGGAGTCGCGGATCACCACTTGCATCTGGCTTTCCAGGTCCTGGAAGTTCAGTTCGCGGTTCAGGCGATGCAGCGGGTGTTCGGGGTGGGCGACCGCGATAAATTCGACGTCGCTCAATTCTGCGCCCAGGTACCCGGGAATACTGAAACCTGTGATGGCCAGATCGGCCACGCCTTCGAGCAGCACTTCCTCGACACCCGACAACACTTCTTCGCGCAGACGCACCCGGCAGCCACGGCTTTGTGGCATGAAAGCGGTCAGTGCACGAACGAGGCGTGCGCTGGGGTAGGCGGCGTCGACCACCAGCCGCACTTCTGCTTCCCAGCCTTGCTCCATGTGATGGGCCAGGTCTTCCAGTTGGCTGGCCTGTTTCACCAGTTGCCGGGAACGGCGCAGCAGTACGCCACCGGCCTCGGTGAGCACCGCTTTGCGGCCGTCGATGCGCAATAGCGGTACACCGAGCTGGTCCTGCATGCGCGCTACGGTGTAGCTGACCGACGACTGCGAGCGGTGCAGCACTTCGGCGGCCTGGGCGAAACCGCCGTGATCGACCACGGCCTGCAATGTTCGCCATTGATCAAGGGTCACGCGGGGCGCTTTCATGTTGAGCTCCTCTTGTCCTAAGCTGGCAGTCCTTATTGGAGGCTGCTGAATGAAAAAACTTTGTTGTGTGATGGCGGGTTGTGCTGTGTTGGCGATGTTGCCGTTGACTGCGTTTGCTTATCCGATCGACGTTCAAAAGCAATTGAACGGCTTGAGCATCGACTACAACGCCTTTGATACAGATGCCGATATCGCCTCCATTCAGGTGAACAACTACGGCAGCACCGATGCGATCTGCAAGGTGGTTTTCAACAATGGCCCGGAAGCGCCGCGTAACCGCACAATCGAAGTGCCTGCGGGTAAACACAAAAACGCCACTGCCAAGTTCACCCGGACCATCATCAAGATGCGTATCAACCTGACCTGCACCCCGAAATGACTTTACAACCCTGTGGGAGCGGGCTGTGGCGAGGGGGCTTGCCCCCGTTGGGCTGCGAAGCAGCCCTAAGAATCTGATATACCAAAGATCCTGTGAGTGCTACGCACTCAAACGGGGGCAAGCCCCCTCGCCACAGTGCTCCCGCAGGGCATGCTCCGCTTATAAACGAATTTATCGATGGTTTATAGCAGTTATTTGCGCTTTTTCATCGATATGACTCTGTTTAACCTTCACTCCATCGACCTACAGCATTCTCAGATGGAGGCTACATCCCATGTCCCGCGTTCTGATCATCGAAAGCAGTGCCCGTCAGCAAGACTCGGTTTCCCGCCAACTGACCCAGACCTTCATCAGCCAATGGAAAGCCGCCCACCCGGCCGACCAGATCACCGTCCGTGACCTGGCCACCACGCCGGTGCCGCACCTGGACATCAATTTGCTGGGCGGCTGGATGAAACCTGCCGAACAACGCAACGACATCGAGCAGGCCTCGCTGGAACGGTCCAACCTGCTGACTGATGAACTGCTGGCCGCCGACGTGCTGGTAATGGCTGCGCCCATGTACAACTTCGCCATCCCGAGCACCCTCAAAGCCTGGCTCGACCACGTGCTGCGTGCCGGCGTGACGTTCAAGTACACCGAAACCGGCCCGCAAGGTTTGCTCAACGGCAAGCGTGCTTATGTGCTGACCGCTCGCGGCGGGATCTACGCCGGCAGCACCGCGGATCACCAGGAACCCTACCTGCGTCAGGTCATGGGCTTCATCGGCATCCACGACGTAACGTTCATTCACGCCGAAGGCATGAACCTGGGCGGTGACTTCCAGGAGAAAGGCTTGAACCAGGCCAACGCGAAGCTTTCCCAGGTCGCCTGACACGTTAATCGCCAGATAATCGCTGGATGGTCTAGTGACCTAGCGTAACCCTTCAAGCTGTACGCGCATCGAACCTCCCTTTGCACTTGTTGCTCCTGAGTGCTCTAGCCCGATTGAACGCATTAGCGAGATCGGGCTTTTTTTGCCTGCGATTTGATGGCTCGCATGAGGGGCTGTAGGAACCGAGTTCCTGTGGCGAGGGGGCTTGCCCCCGTTGGGTCGCGAAGCGGCCCCAAAACCTGCAATCGAGTTGTGTCAGGTGCACCGCATACAATGTTTTACGACTGCTTCGCAGCCGAATGGGGGCAAGCCCCCTCGCCACACAGGCCCGCTCCCACAGGGTTTTGTGTGTTGGCTGACTGTCGCGATGACGAGCAAAACCCGCTATCGTCGCCGCCATTCGAAATGAGGCGACCATGGGCTATCTACTTTTTGTCACGCTGATCCAGGCGTTTTCCTTCAGCTTGATCGGCGAATACCTGGCCGGGCATGTCGACAGTTATTTCGCGGTACTGGTACGGGTGCTGCTGGCGGGGCTGGTGTTCATTCCGCTGACGCGCTGGCGCTCGGTGGAACCGGCCTTCATGCGTGGGATGTTGCTGATCGGCGCGTTGCAGTTCGGCGTGACTTACGTCTGTTTGTATTTGAGCTTCCGGGTGCTGACGGTGCCGGAAGTGTTGCTGTTCACCATCCTCACGCCATTGCACGTGACCCTGATCGAAGACGCACTGAACCGGCGCTTCAATCCGTGGGCCTTGATCGCGGCATTGGTGGCGGTACTCGGGGCGGCAGTGATTCGCTTTGACCGAATCAACCCGGATTTCTTCATGGGTTTCCTGCTGCTGCAGCTCGCCAACTTCACCTACGCCGCCGGGCAGGTGCTCTACAAACATCTGGTGGCCCGCCATCCGAGCGATCTGCCGCATTACCGGCGCTTCGGATACTTTTACCTGGGCGCATTGGCGGTGGCGTTGCCGGCGTTTCTGCTGTTCGGCAAACAGAACTTCCTGCCCGAAGCACCGCTGCAATGGGGCGTGCTGCTGTTCCTCGGCCTGGTCTCGACCGCGCTGGGTCTGTACTGGTGGAACAAGGGCGCGTGTCTGGTGAACGGCGGAACGTTGGCGGTGATGAACAACCTGCATGTGCCGGTGGGGTTGCTGATCAACTTGTTGATCTGGAATCAGCATGAAGAGCTGGGGCGGTTGTTGTTTGGTGGGTCGGTGATTCTGATGGCGGTGTGGATTAGTCGGTTGGGTGTACGCCAATCAGTAACAGCACACTGAACCTGTGGGAGCGGGCTTGCCCGCGATAGCGGAGTGTCAGGTACCAAATTCGTTGACTGATACTCCCTCATCGCGGCATAGGTATCT